>CAZCEF010000096.1:0-4811 GCA_964497695.1 uncultured Dehalococcoidaceae bacterium
GCAAGCGGCGGAAAAGGCTTTCCGGCATCTGCCTGTTCTTCGTGTTAACCGCCCTGATAATGGGGCTGAGGGTAACCTTCCGCTTTAACATCTACCTGGCGATAGCCTTAATAGTGGTGTCCGCCGTGTACGCGTGGCGGGTCTACCGTCAGCCGGTACGCTTCGGCTGGATATAGGGACATTCATCGCAGAAGATGTTTGACACCTACGCCGCTAAATACGATGCCTGGTATGACACTGAGCCGGGTAAGACTATCTTTGCCATGGAAATGGCGTGCTTACAACCCTTCATTGAGAACAGGCAACCATGGCTGGAGGTCGGGGTGGGGTCAGGACGATTTGCTCAGGCACTAGGGATAGATTACGGGCTAGACCCTTCCATGTCTCTCCTACAGCTAGCAAAATCCAGAGGCATTCGGGTGGTGCGCGGTGTGGGTGAAGAATTACCTTTCAAAAGTGGGCAATTCGCCGGAGTTCTCATGGTTCTAACCCTCTGTTTCGTCACAGACCCAGAAAAGGTTTTACGGGAGGCGGGGCAGGTTGTTAAGCGGGAGGGGTGGCTGGTGCTGGGGCTAATACTTAGAGAAAGCCCATGGGCGGAATTCTATCAGCGTCGAGGTAGAGAAGGACATCCGTTATACCAAGAAGCGCGCTTCTATTCCAGAAGGCAGGTTGAAGCAATGCTAAAAAGGGCGGGGTTGGGGGAACTGGAATACCGCTCAGTGCTGCGGCAACCGCCGGGGTTAGCCAGCTACCGATCCGAGATGCCGGTCGCCGGGTACGTGTCAGACGCCGGATTCGCTGCAGTAAGAAGTTGCCGGAAGTAGCCCCGATAAAAGGAAAAACGAGAGTTGCCTCCCGTTTCCCCAGTTTGGTAAGTTGGCTACTCCTAGTCCTTAGCCTTGGTAACTTCCTCCTTAGCCTTCTTCAAAGACTCTTCTATCTTGTCGCCAGGTTGGTCGCCATCACGCTTACCTTTTCGCTTAATGTTCCGACTATCAGTTGCATAGAATCCGCTTCCCTTGAAAATTATTGGTACTGGTGAGAAGACTCGCCGGGCGCTATTCTGGCACTGGGGACAAATAGCTACCGGACTATCGTCAAAGCTCTGCCGCAGTTCAAATCGGCAGGAGCAACTCTC
Organism: uncultured Dehalococcoidaceae bacterium; assembly: GCA_964497695.1. Classification (GTDB taxonomy): domain Bacteria; phylum Chloroflexota; class Dehalococcoidia; order Dehalococcoidales; family RBG-16-60-22; genus JBGOXU01. The sequence continues at coordinate 1,142 of CAZCEF010000096.1, forward strand.
ACACTCATATTCATAAACAGGCATAGGGCAAAACACCTCCTCAACTTGGGAAAATTCAGTCCAGTTCAATCAAGCACTCTTTGGCGTATATTTCCAGACGGTGCCTTCCTTGGTCCAAATCGTACCGCCGCAGCGGGAACAAACAACACGCAAAGTATTGTTGGTGATCTGCTCCCGGCAGTTGGCCAGCTTCCGACAGCTGGGACAATATACTTTCTTCACACACAGCTTCATGTCGGCTCCTTTCCCAAATTCTCGGAATTACTGTGCGCCATCCTTCCAATAGAAGGATACCGGATTTAGGCGTTCTGGTTCAAGTTGGCTTCGGCGGTTACTTCCTCTGTCTCCTTCGGCATCTGTTTCCTGGCTTCCTCAATGTTCACCAGTTCGCTATGGTAGCCGCACTGGAGGCACTGGACATACCAGCCGTACTCATCCCGGTTGATATAGACATCGCCGCCACATCGGGCGCATCCTTTTAGTTGCCACATTTTACGTTCACCTCCTTCCCTGAAAAACGAGTCTAACAGGTCCCCGAATCCACGGTAACTCATCCATTACGCCGCAGGTTTGTCAGTGTCCTCAAGGGGCAACCTCATGATAAAGGTTGCGCCCACCCCTGGCTGTGATTTGGCTTCAAGGCTACCGCTGTGCTTTTCCGCCACCATCTTGGCAATAGCTAAGCCAAAGCCAATGCCACGGACCTTAGTGCTGAACAACGGCTGAAAAATCCGCCCCATATGTTCCGGCGGAATGCCCGGTCCAGTGTCATTAAAGGACAATTCTGCCTCATTTTCTTTCCTGAGCAGGGTGACCGTGAGCGTACCTTTACCTTCCATCGCCTGCAATGCATTAGTGATTATATTGCTGAAAGCCATACGCAGCTGTTCACTGTCGGCTTTGACCAAGACTGCCTCATCAGAGAAATTCTGTATTACTCTAACCTTTTCGGGGATGCCGGCACTGCTAATCGCCTCAGACACAATAACTTTGAGGTCAAGTTTCTTAAAGAGCGGTTCCTTCATCTGAGTCAGGTTGAGCAGACTCTGTATAATGCTGGCGGAACGCTGTACACTAGAATGGATTCGTTTAAGGTGGGACTTGACCCGCTCATCGGCTTCCTTTAGCTTGCCCTCAAGGAAAAATACCGAGCTATCAATAATCGCCAGCGGGTTGCGTATCTCGTGGGAGATGCTACCAGCGACGGTGCCCAGGGTGGCTAAGCGCTCATAGGTCCGGAGTTGCTCTTCGGCACGCTTGCGTTCGGTTATATCGCGCACAATAGCGGTTACGAACATCGCGTCTCCCGCTTTCCAACTGGCGAGAGAAAGCTCTATCGGAAATTCACTACCGTCTTTCCTTTGCCCAACCTGCTCAACTGTCCGTCCAATAAGCCTAGTCTCCCCACCCGAGAAAAATCGCTTCACCCCCCTTTGGTGTTTTTCCCGAAAACGCTCAGGCATTATTGTGACCAGGGGCTTGCCCACAATTTCATCAGCAGTATAGTTAAAGATATTTTCGGCGCCCTGGTTCCACAAAACTATGTTGTCACGGCTATCAATGGTGATAATGGCATCGCGGGCAGTCTGGGCTACCGTCCGGAAGCGCGTCTCGCTCTGTTGAAGGGACTCCCACATCCGGCTGTTCCGCAGGGCAATAGCCGCCAGTTCGGCAAAGGCGGACACCATTCTGGCGTCATTTTCACTAAAACCTCCCGACTTATTCGCCAGCCCGAGCAGACCCACGGTCTTGTTTTCAATAATCAATGGGGCAAAGACAACGCTGTCCAGCCGCAAGTGTCCGCTGGGCAGGTATTCAACCCACTCGCTATTGGCGAAATCATTATGATAGACCGCTTTGCCGGTGCGGTAGGCTTCCGCCCGAAGTCCGCGGATGGGCATCGGCTGGAAAGGGTCAACCCGGCATGGCAGTCCTCCTGACTCCAGAAAAAGGACTTCATTTCGGGTACCATCGGCACTCAATAGAGCCACATATCCCGCTTTGGCGCCAACCAGGTTCTTGCAGGAATTGAAAATAGAACGCGCCACCTCAGGGAACTCGCTGTAACTTAAAATAGCCCGCGAACCTTCCAGTAATGCGGCAACCTCATTCTGTCGCTGCTGGGCTTGAGTCAGTGTTGACTCAAGCCCTTCCTCCCGTTCTTTTATACTACGGAAAAGGAGACTATAGGGCTTAGTCAGACCAGTTTCAATAATGGCTTTATAGATGAGGTAAAAGGAAATAATTTCAAACATGTGTCCGACTAAATTGGAAATGCCGTAAACGTCAACATAGAGGGTAAAGGCTAATTCGCTGGCAATGCTGAAAATGAAAGACGCCGCGATTAGTTGCCAGACGCCCTTATCAAATTCCCGGCGGTATTTAAACAAAAGCGCCAGCGCACCAACAAAAAACAGCGAAATGATATACTCACTGTAAATTTTGAAGGGGGTCAGTCCTACCCCTTCAATGTAACACGCTGGGAAAATCTGCCAGTAGATGATTGAGACCAACAACAGGGCAACCACTACGGTATAGCCCAGAAAAACCAGGCTGATATTGAGCTTCCGTCCGATGAACAACGGCGCGCAGAGAAAAGAGAGAGCGGTAACATATCGCATTAGAATCCAGATTTGGGTGGGGAGGTCTGAGCCAAAAGCCGGGAAGACTCCCATGCCCTTGTAAGCCAAAGTGTGAAGGATATCCAAGATACCGATGAAGAAGAAAGCCACACCGATGAGAAGAAGAAAGTTGTTCTCCAGAAATCTACGGGAGTTCCAAGTTATTATGAAGATACCGAAGGCAACAATTATGCTGAAAAGTTCGGCTAAACTGTGGAAAAGGAGATAGCTGTAAAGACTTGCCAGATACAGTCCTGCCAGCACCACAACCAGTAAGAGTGCCGTATACTTCCCGGGCAAAAAGGAGGTCTTGCCTATTTCTCTTTCTGGCATTTATTCCACCTATTCCGAACTTGCCAAAAGCTGGCAATATTAAAACATTATAAATTATAGCTCGGTTAATCTCAACAGAAGCGCCGACTTTTTAAGCTTGTCCTCACATTGATTGCGATATGGGGAGGGGAGGTGTTTTTAAGAGGGAGGCTTCGCCCCCTTTCGTTTACGCCCCCTCTCCTAGCAGGAGAGGGGGCAGGGGATGAGGTCGCCTAGGGTACTGAATCATCACGGACTCTTGCTTACCAGAATCAAGTCAGCGTATAATCAAAAAGCACTATTTGTAAAGGAGGAACCCCGCATGAAAATGAAAGCACTCATGAAGACTGAAAAAGCTCCTGGAGCCAAAGTTACGGAGGTTGACATCCCCAAAATTGGACCGCGCGACCTCCTGATTAAAGTCAAGGCGACGGCTATTTGTGGCACTGACATCCATATCTATCGCTGGACGCCTTACGCCCAGGCAAGAATCAAACCACCGATGATTTTCGGGCATGAGACCTGCGGCGAGGTGGTTGAGGTGGGCAGTCAGGTAGCCAATTTCAAGAAAGGCGACCTGATTGCCGTGGAAACTCACATTCCAGATGAGACCTGCCTGATGTGCCAGACCGGCTTACAGCACATCTGCGAGAAGATGGCTATCATCGGCGTCCATGTGGATGGCACCTTCGCCGAATATGCCAAAATCCCTGCCGTCTGCGCCTGGAAACTGGCAC
>CAZCEF010000097.1:0-2231 GCA_964497695.1 uncultured Dehalococcoidaceae bacterium
AATAGCGTCCTGAAAAATTGCATTGTTGGTGCCGGCAACTCTATTGAAAAGGACTGTTTCATTCCAGAGGAATGTGTGCTCGGGGACAACGTGACCATAGGCAAAGGCAGCAAACTAATTCAGGGCGCTAGAATCCCACCCGATAGTTATGTAAAGCCAAACACGATTCAATCCCGTTAAGCTCATTTGTCTCCTTGAGCGGGGATTGTTATAATTAAACCAGTGAATAAAAAAGACTTGATTAAGCTTTTAACCAAAGCGGTGGGGTCGGAAAATGTTCTTGCCTCACCGCTTGATTTAGTCGCCTACTCTTACGATGCCACAGGTAAACACGCCAAACCGGATGTCGTTGTCTTCCCCACATCTACCGCTCAGGTCTCCGCCGTTATAAAGATAGCCTATCAGGAGCGCATCCCGCTCGTGGCGCGGGGTGCCGGCACCAACCTCACCGGCGGCACGGTGCCTCACCTTGGCGGCATAGTGGTGGAGTTAAGTCGCCTCAATCGCATTCTGGAAATAGACACTGCCCGCCAGCGTGCTATTGTTGAGCCAGGAGTGATTAATCTGGACCTCCAGAATGTCCTGGCGCCAATGGGTTATATGTATGCCCCCGACCCCGCTAGCCAGAAGAGCTGCACCCTGGGCGGAAACTTGGCAGAAGATGCCGGCGGTCCCCATTGCCTTAAGTATGGCGTAACCTCTAACCACATTCACGCCGTTGAACTGGTGCTATCTAATGGTGAGGTTGTCCAGATAGGCACTCCCACTGACGATGGCTATGGCTACGACCTTCTCGGTCCAGTGGTCGGTTCTGAGGGAACGATGGGCATCGCCACCAAGATGATAGTGCGGATTATGCGACTCCCTGAATCAGCGCTGACCTTACTGGCTATCTTTAACACTCTTGAGGATGCCGGGCAAGCCGTTTCCGACATCATCGCTGCCGGTATTGTCCCCGCGGCTCTGGAACTACTGGACAATACCACCGTCCGGGTGATTGAAGCCAGTTTCCACGTTGGCTATCCGATGGATGCCGAAGCTCTTCTTCTCATTGAGCTGGACGGGCTGAAAGAAGGTCTGCCACGCCCGGCAGAAAAAATCATGGCGATTTGCCGGGCAAATAAAGCCAGCGAGATAAAGCAAGCTCAGACCACTGCCGAGAGGGAGGGGCTGTGGCGAGGTAGACGCGGCGCTTTCGGTGCTGTCGCCAGAGTCAAAAACGCCTACGGGGTCCAGGACGCCACCGTACCACGGAATAAACTGGTGCCCATGCTGCGTGAAGTCAGCAAAATCGCCAAGAAGTACAACGTCCTTATCGGGAATGTGGCTCACGCCGGGGACGGCAACCTCCACCCTCTGCTGATGTTTGATAACAGAGACCCGGAAGAGGCACATCGGGCGGAGATGGCGGGGAAGGAGATTCTAACGGCTTGCGTTGCGCTGGAGGGCTCTATTTCCGGCGAACACGGCATCGGTCTGGAAAAGCTGACCAGTATGTCGTTAATGTTCACCCAGGGCGAGATGGAGCTGATGAACCGGGTGAGGAAAGTCTTCGACCCCGCTGACATTCTGAACCCGGGGAAAAAAATACCCGCCGAAATTGCCAAGGTGACCGAAGCGGCAAGCAGACCTTCGCCGGAAACGGTCCCCAAGATAAGCATTCCTGAGGAACTGGCCCACGCGCTCGGCCCAAATAACGTACCGATTGAGCACCAGTACCTCTCTTCCTATGAGATTGATGGCAAGTTGCCTTCACTGGTCGTTTTTCCCGCCAATACTGACCACATGAGTCAAGTGATTAAAGTCGCCAACCGCGATGGTATGCCAATCATCCCTTGGGGTAATGGCTCTAAACAGCACATGGGTGCACCTTTGAAGAACAACGGCATCATCCTCTGCCTCAAGCATATGAACCGCCTCCTTGAGCTTGATGCTCCCAACCTCACCGCCGAAGTTGAAGCTGGTATGAACCATGCTGAATTGCAGAAGGAGCTGGCGAAGCACGGGCTGTACTTCCCCTTAGAGCCGGATGATGCGGACCTAGGCACCATTGGCGGCAGCCTCGCCACCAACAGCAGCGGTCCGGGTCGGCTGTTATACGGCACGGCCCGCGACCTCGTCTTGCGGGTAACTGCGGTAACACCTCAGGGTGAGGTCATTCGTGCCGGCGGCAAGACGATGAAGAATGTGTCTGGGTTTGACCTGCGCAAGCTGTTCCTCGGTTCGTGGGG
>CAZCEF010000097.1:2331-4805 GCA_964497695.1 uncultured Dehalococcoidaceae bacterium
CAGCGGCAACCAAAGTACTCTCGCTAAGCGTAATCAGCGGTGATGACGAGAAGGAAGCCTGGGCTAACCAGCGCCGTATTAGACAACATTCGGTGTCCGGGATGGTGAAGGGTAAAGCCGCAGTTCCGATTAATGCTGCCAAAGAAATGTACCGGGAAATTCAGAGGATTACCGCCCAGAACCGACTCCAGACAGGCATTAGCGGACGTCTCGGTAATGGCATCCTCTATCCTGTTCTTTTTGACGGTCGTCTTGATTCCCTGCTCAAAGCTACGGCGGAGTTGGTTGATAGCACCGCCAGGCTCGGTGGTTTCTTCGTTGCCGAGAGTGGTCCGCTGGAGGTGAGACAAGCTCACGACCTCGTCCGCCGGCGCAGCGACTATGAACTAATGAAACGCCTGAAATTAGCCTTTGACCCCAAGAACATCTTCAACCCGGGAAAGGTAATCAGAGAACTATGACCGAAGCATTGCAGAAAATACAGGACGCTCTCCTCCGCTGCAATAAATGCGGCTTATGCCTGGCTGGCTGTCCGATTTATAAGGTCACTGGAATTGAGTGGACAGTGGCACGGGGGCGAATCGCCGTGTTGCGCGGTGCTCTGGAAAACGATTTGAAACTGGACGAACTGACCGAACCTCTCTTTAACTGCCTCACCTGCAACGCTTGTGTTGACCATTGCCCGCCGGGCATAATGACCGATGAGCTTATCATGCAAGCCAGAGCCGAGCTGATGAAATTGCGTGGTCAGCCGTGGGTGCGTCAGTTTATCTTCAATAATTTACTGCCCCACCCCTCCCGCTTAAATAAGTCAGCACAGCTACTCGGCTGGGTCCAGGCAGCTGGTCTGCCGATAATTGCCCGAGGACTGGGCATTACCAAGCTGATGGGGAACGTCGGTAAGGCGGAGCGCATCCTGCCCAAGATTCGGCTCAAGCCGGAAGTCGAAGGCACCTCAGTGAAGCTGGAGAAGCCCCAATACCGCGTCGCTTACTTTGTCGGCTGTGCCGCCGCCAACTTTACCCCGCAGTTCGCCGAATCGGCTATCCGCGTTCTCAACAGACATAACGTTGAAGTCGTCCTCCCCGAGTTTGTCTGTTGCGGCATGCCAGCGATGGGCTATGGTGACACTGACGCGATGATAAGTATGGTCAAAAAGAATATTGACCTGGCACGCTCGCTGAACAGCGTGGATGCCATCATTACCACCTGTGCCTCCTGCGGCTCAATGCTCAAGAAATTCGCCCATCACCTTAAGGAAAACCCTGATTACGCCGAAGCGGCGAAATCATTCTCAGGCAAAGTCAAGGATTTGAGCGAGTTTCTGGTCGGTATCGGCTTGGTGACAGAGATGAGCACCCTCAAGCACAAAGTTACCTATCACGACCCCTGCCACCTGGGGCGATTCCAGAAGATAAGTGCCCAGCCCCGCCAGATACTAAAGAATATCCCCGGAGTTGAATTTGTGGAAATGGCGGAGTCAAACCTGTGCTGTGGTGCCGCCGGTTCCTACAGCCTCGGGCACTACGACCTGTCCATGAAAGTACTGGCGCTAAAGATAGATAACTTGGCGAAGACCAGAGCCGACTTAGTTGTTACCTGCTGCCCCGGCTGCTCGCTTCAGCTTGCCCACGGCGTCAGAACCCACAAGCTCAAGACGAAGACTCTGGAACTTGTGGAGCTCCTAGACCGGGCTTACTACCCTGCCCAAAGCAAGTAGGTTACTTCTTCCGCAGTGCCTGGACAGCTGCGGCTACTCCCACCTCAGGCTCAACTTTGTAGCCTTCCTCAGCCAAGAGTTTTCCCAGAGCGTAGAGGAAAAGAAGCACGTTTTGTTCCGTTGAAGAATGCCCCATCAGCCCGATGCGCCAGAGCTGACCTTTGAGCGCTCCCAGACCGCCACCAATCTCAATATTGAACTCTTTCAGAAGTCTCTGCCTCACTCGCGCGTCATTAACCCCGGGCGGCACACGCACCGCCGTCAGTGTGGCGAGTCGGTAGCCCTTCTCGGCAAAGAGCGTCAGCCCCATCGCTTCCAGTCCCGCCTGCAGTGCCGCGCCATTTCTCAGGTGCCGCTGATAACGGGCATCCAGTCCCTCCGCTACCACCACCGCCAGAGCTTCGTAGAGGGCATAGACCATACAGACCGGGGCGGTATGGTGGTATACTCGGGCACTAGCCCCTTCTGACCAGTAGGCAGACAGCAGGGAGAGGTCAAGATACCAGCTGGAGACTTTATGCTTACGAGTCTGAACCATTGCTAAAGCCGCATCATTTGCCGTAAAAGGCGCCAGCCCTGGCGGACAGCTGAGGCACTTCTGAGATGCACTGTAACAAATGTCAATGCCCCACTCATCAACCGCTACCTCATGCCCTCCCAATGAAGTCACGGTATCAACCAGAAAAAGCGCGCCATACTTCTTGGCAAGTCGGGAAGCCTCGGTCAAAGGCTGGAGGACACCGGTGGAAGTTTC
>CAZCEF010000098.1:0-4781 GCA_964497695.1 uncultured Dehalococcoidaceae bacterium
GGCTTACTTGAAGCCCCTTTGCGATTGTTTCGCGAGCATTGCCAAGAAATTGGTCACCTCTGCCGGCGATTTCAAATAGTACCGGGCAGCACTTTCTCTGACTTCCTCTCCTTCTTCCCCGACATAGATAGAGATTCCATTCTCATATTCTTCAATCACCTTGAAGCCGTCCTCATCAGTCAGGTCATCCCCGAGATACATTACTAAAGCTTTCCGGTACCGACTGCCGTATTTCTCAATCAGCATTTTCAGAGCCTTACCTTTGTCCCACTGAATAGCTGGGCGTACCTCAAATACCTTTTTGCCTGAGGTCAACCGTACTTTGCCGGCAGCCTGAGCCCCGCTGACCACCTGCGTCACGGCGCTTTTCACCTCTTCCGTTTTATCCGGGGCTACCATCCGGTAATGGACGCTCAAGGTCAGCTCCTTGTCCTCTACCAGAACCCCCCTTATTGTGCTCAAAACCCGATTCAGCACATAACGAATGAGCCGTAAAATCGGCTTGAATTCCTGCGCCAGCGGACTGACAAAGCGCCAGCCGGGACCTTCTATCTCCAGCCCATGGTTTCCCGCGTAAATTATATTGCTGACACGCACTTTATCTTTCAGGTCGCTCAAAGAACGTCCGCTAATCACGCCCACGGTGAATTTTCGGTTGCCGGCAAGCGCAGCGAGGAGCTTTCGGGTGTTTTCGGAGAGGCTGGCAAGCTCTGGCCTTTCCACAATCGGTGTCAGCGTGCCATCGTAGTCGGTCAGGAGCAAGACGTGATTCGTCTCCTTCAGTTGCCGGGCGACTTTCGCCCACGCTGAGAGAAGATGCTCCAAATCATTCTCCAAACTCGTGTTTGACCAGCTCACTAATGATATCCGCCGCCCATTTGTAGATGTTATTCTCTTTGACAATTTCCCTCATCTTGCGCATTCGTTTTTGCCGTTCTTCCATTGGCATTTCCAGCGCCTCTTTAATTGCGTCAGCAACGTGGTCAATAGCATAGGGATTTATCAGGATGGCATCAGTCAGCTCGCGAGCGGCACCGGCGAACCGACTCAATATGAGTACGCCATCCTCGTCAAACCGACTGGCAATATATTCTTTCGCCACGAGGTTCATACCGTCGTGCAATGAGCTAACTAGGCAGAAGTTCGCCATCCGGCGCAGAGCCTGGAGAGTCGTTGGGGACTCGTGTTCTAGGAGATAGAGTATTGGCTTCCAGCGCTTGATGCTGTATTTCCAGTTTAGGGCCGCAACCAAGCTGTCTATCTCCTCGTGCAGTCTCTGGTACGCCCCAATTTGAATACGGCTGGTGACGCCTGCCTGAACGAAAACAAATTTGCCCCAGTATTGTGGGTACTTTTCCAGGAATCGGTCAATGGCGCGGAATCGGTCAGGTATGCCTTTGGTATAGTCAATCCTGTCTAGCCCCATGCCTATCATTTCGTTTTCAATGCCCAACCTTTCCTTCAGCCGCTCTATCTCCCGGTCCACTTCTGGCGACTGGGCTTCCTGAGAGAGCCTTTCAAAATCAACGCTGATGGGAAACGGACGGATTGCTGTCTTCTTGCCACCCCGTACCACTTCGTGCCGTTCCCAGTCTACCCGCGATTCAAGAGTCCGCTCCACGGTGTCCATAAAGTTATTGCAGTGATAGCGAATATGAAAGCCCAAGATATCATTGCCGAGAAGCCCGTGCAGGATTTCCTCCTGCCACGGACAGATGCGAAAAGCCTCGGGATTGGGCCAGGGAACGTGCCAGAACTGGGCAGTAATGATATTCTGGCTTTCCTTCCCGGACAACTTTCCTGCCAATTGAGTTTTTTCCTTAATTAACCGCGCCACTAATGCCAGATGATAGTCTTGAATGAAAACAAACGCTTTTCTATCGCCAACTTCGTCTAGAATATGCTGAGCAAAAATGCCATTTACCTTCCGGTAAGTGTTCCAATGCGACTCGCTAAAGATGGGTCTGGTATAAACAATGTGGCAAAGGGGCCAAAGGGCTTCGTTAGCGAAGCCGTAATAATAGCCGTCAACTTCCTCTTTGGTTAACCAGATACGCTTTAAGGAATAACGGGGATTTTCGGGAGGAACGTTTACCTTGTTTTCTTTGTCAACTACCTCGCCGTCAGCATCACCGCTACCGTGGGCAATCCAGATGCCGCCGCAGGCTTGCATCACCGGATCAAGAGCCACCGTCAGACCACTTGGTGGTACCTGGGCCACAACTTTCCGACCGGCAAAGGTGTGCACATACGGCTCTCGGTTTGACACCACGATGAACATGTAGTCGCGAAGCTTCTCCTCCACCAGTTGATGCAAACTCTCCCTCGTCCACATTTGCTCCTCACTTCCGTAAGTAAAGGCAAAGTCTGTTAAAATCTTACCTGAATTTTATGAGATAGACAAGATTGGGTTTTGTGCCGCTGGGATAAACTCGTTCGCGTATAATGTAGCCATTACTTCTTTCTCAGATGCGCCAGCCCTAACCAGTAGCGATTTGATGCACCAAGCCACAAGTCTTATACTGGGTGCTAAAAGGGTGACCTTGAAACGGCAAGTAGAGTGCACCTCACAGCAACTTTGTCATTGACAAGAAGTATAAGTTACATTAATAGTAAGGAAAAACAGGAGGGAAAAATGAAAGAGGAAATCTTTGAAGCCTCTCTGAGCCCAGAAATTAAAGCCAAGATGGCGGAGCTGTCGGCAACCGTGAAAGGAGAGAGTAAAGCCTATGTCTCCTTCTATGACCCCCTTGACGAGACTTTTGAAGGCAAGCGAGCCCGTCTGAAGACGCAGGTATTTAAGAATAAACGGATGTGGGATTTACTCGTTGGTGCTTATGATATCCATCAGCACAGTGGTCCATCAGTACACACCGAACGACTATTTGATGAGCTTGAGCTGGCAATTCAGGGCTGTTACATGGGTTTAGCTGGTATTGTCTTCAAGGATATGCACACTTCCAGCGTTCGCTCGGTCAAAATAGTCCAGAAGGTGGTTGACCGGTGGGCAGAAGAGCACAAGAAAAAGAAGATTGAGCTATTCGGCGGAGTCTGTCTCAACTATCCGGTTGGCGGGCTCAATCCTGATGCGGTGATTGCTGCCCACCGTATTGGGGGAAAGTATGTCTGGCTACCCAGCATGGATGCCAATCATCACCGCCGGGTGGTGGGACACGGCGTGGGTCAGGGTATTGACCTCCTTGATGAGAATGATAAGCTCGTCCCCAAAGCCAAAGAGGTACTGGCACTGCTGGCGGAGACGGACATGGTGCTGGGAATTGGTCACGAGAGCACCAAGGAGCGCCTGATAGTTACCAGAGAAGCGGTGAAAATGGGTGTCAAGCGTATTGAGGTGAACCATGTCAATTATCCGCTAACTTGGCTCACCCCGGAGCAGTGTAAGCTATTTGCTGACCTTGGTGCCTACCTAGGAATCTATGCCATTGATGTCGGGCGCTTTTATACCATAGATGACCTTATGGCAATATACCAGGCAGTCGGTCCAGAGAGAATCGTCTTTGGTTCTGATTGCGGACATATCGCCAACCCCCATCCGATAGACAGTATGAGAATGCTTATCCTCAGTTTCTTGCAGAGCGGTGTCCCGGATGACCATGTCAAGCTTATGTGCCAGACTAACGCCTATAACCTTCTGCATTAAAGTCAGGGCGAAGTTGTGGCTTTGGTAAATGCAACACAGAAACAACAGAGAGAAGGAGCGTGATCAACATGAGCAGAAAGGTCAGAATCGGTATTACCAGGGACCTCTTTGATAAAGAGGGCAAATTCTATACACCTGGTCCCGGGCTTAAATTGCTGGACGAGATGCCCAATGTGGAGTGGATGATGTTTCCCCAGTTCGTGCCCGATATGACTCCCGAACAAATACGCGGCTTTGATATGGTGATTACATTGCGTCCGAAGTGGACGGCAAAGAGCTTTGCCAGCGATAGCCAGCTGCTCTCCGTTCACCGGAGCGGTGTGGGCTATGATGAGGTTAATGTTCCCGACCTCACTAAGGCCGGCGTGCTCCTGTGCAACACCCCCAAGTCCGTCCGCCGTCCCCTCGCCACAGCTATCATCTGCTTCATACTGGCGCTCAGTTTGCGGCTCCCCCAAAAAGACAGACTGACTCGCCAGGGGCGCTGGGCAGACCGGACAAACTTCATGGGGGACGGGCTGGTAGGCAAGACTCTGGGGTCAATTGGCGTTGGCGGTATTGGTCACGAAATGTTCCGCTTAGCCCGACCTTTTGGGATGAAGCATATTGCTCGCGACCCCTACGTGAAACCGGAAGCACTGACGGACATCAATGTGACGCTAGTTGACATGGATACTATCTTGAGCGAGTCTGACTTCCTTAGCATCAGCTGTCCCCTGAACGAGGAGACGCATCATCTCATTAGCGAAAAGGAGCTGAAGAAGATGAAGAAGAGTGCTTTCCTCATTAATACCTCCCGCGGTCCGGTAGTTGACGAAAAAGCACTCATCAAAGCCCTGAACGAAGGCTGGATACGGGGGGCAGCGATTGATGTCTTTGAGCAGGAACCAACACCCACCGATAACCCGCTGCTCAAGATGGACAATGTCATCGTTACACCTCACGCCATCGGCTGGACTGATGAAGTATGGTCGGGTAAGTGGGAAGAGAACCTGACCCAGATTTCCCAGATTAGCCGCGGGAAGATGCCAGAAAGCCTCGTCAACAAAGAGGCGTGGGAGAACCCAAAGTTCCGCGCCAGACTGAAGAAATTTCTGGAAGAGACAAGGACTTAATCCGT
>CAZCEF010000099.1:0-4754 GCA_964497695.1 uncultured Dehalococcoidaceae bacterium
AATGAGGTGCGGGTGTTGATGGGAGGTAAGGAATACAGCCCGCCCGAAATTTCAGCAATGATTCTCCAGAAGATGAAGACAGATGCCGAGGCTTACCTCGGGGAAAAGATTACTGATGCCGTAATCACCGTACCGGCTTACTTTAATGACGCCCAGCGACAGGCAACCAAGGATGCCGGTACGATTGCCGGGCTCAATGTAATCCGAATTATCAATGAACCCACTTCCTCCTCACTGGCTTACGGACTGGAAAAAAAGAAGGAGCAGACTGTTGCCGTTTATGACCTCGGCGGTGGCACCTTTGATATTTCAATACTGGAACTGGGCGAAGGCACTTTCCAGGTGAAGTCCACCGCCGGCGATACCCATCTTGGCGGCGACGACTTTGACCAGAGAATTATAGATTGGCTCTGTGGTGAGTTCAAGAGAGACCAAGGCATTGACCTGAAACAGGACAAGATGGCACTGCAACGCCTGAAGGAAGCTTCTGAGAAGGCTAAGATTGAGCTATCAACCGTTCAGGAAACGGAGATCAACCTGCCCTTCATTACCGCCGATGCCAGTGGTCCCAAGCACCTGAATGTCAAGCTCACCCGAGCCAAGCTGGAACAGCTGATCATGGACCTGGTGGAGAAAACACTGGAGCCCTGTCGGCAGGCTCTCTCCGATGCCGGTTTAACACCCGCCCAGGTGAACGAGATAATCCTGGTTGGTTCGCAGACACGCATGCCACTGGTAATTGATAAGGTCAGGAAGTTCTGGGGCAAGGAGCCCAATCGTAGCGTCAACCCAGAGGAAGTGGTCGCCATGGGCGCGGCAATTCAAGCTGGCGTCCTGAAGGGCGAGGTAAAAGATGTTCTCCTGCTGGATGTTACCCCGCTGACGCTGGGTATAGAGACGCTGGGCGGGGTGGCAACACCATTAATCGCCCGCAACACCACCATCCCCACCTCCAAGAGCCAGATTTTCAGTACGGCGGCAGATAACCAGCCGAGCGTGGAAATCCACGTTATCCAGGGGGAAAGACCGATGGCCGCCGATAACCGGACTCTGGGCAGGTTCATCCTTGATGGTATTCTGCCAGCGCCAAGAGGCATCCCTCAGATTGAGGTCACCTTTGATATTGATGCTAACGGCATTCTGAGCGTTAAAGCGCACGATAAGGGAACGGGACGAGAGCAGAAGATAACCATTACTGTTTCCAGCGGGCTGTCCAAGGAAGAAGTTGCCAAGATGCAGAGAGAGGCGGAAATGCACGCTGCGGAAGACGCTCAGCGACGTGAGGAGGCGGAAGCGCGCAACCAGGCGGATACCCTCGCCTATAATGCCGAGAGGACTCTCCGCGAGCACAAGGACAAGATACCCGCTGACCTGAACAAAGAGGTGGAGAACAAGATTGGAGCGGTACGCTCGGCACTGCAGGGTAAAGATATTGAGTCGCTAAAGCGGGCAACTCAGGAGCTGAACGAGACCTTACAGAAGGTCGGGGCGGCAGTCTATCGCCAGCAACCGCCTCCAGGTAGCCAGCCGCCACCGGGTGGTGGTAAGGAAGGCGGCGAAGGTACCGTGGAGGGTGAGTTCCGAGAGGTATAAACCGTTTATACTCCGATACGGGGGGACGGGTTACCTTTGCTTTAGATATGGGGTGTCTAAGAGGGGCGTAAGCCCCTCTTCTTAATTATCTTCCCCCTCTCCTTCCAGGAGAGGGGGCCTAAGGGGGTAAGGTAAAACCCTTCCTTCCTCCCTTCCTTGATTTTGTTCCTCTTTTAAGCTAAATTCAGCTTGGAGGCATTTATTGACCAATTTAGACCATATCCTGCATCAGGTCGCCAAGCCTGCCCGCTACACCGGTGGCGAGTGGAATGCCATCGTCAAAGACTGGGATAGTACCCCCATCCGTATTGCCCTCAGCTACCCGGACACGTATGAAATCGGCATGTCCAATATCGCCATACCCATCCTTTATGATATCCTCAACCGCCAGCCGGACATCCTCGCCGAAAGGGTCTATGCTCCCTGGGTGGATATGGCATCAGCATTGCGAGCCAATGGCATTCCCCTCTTCAGCCTTGAGTCCAAGCGCCCCTTAAAAGACATTGACATCATTGGCTTCTCGCTGGGCTATGAGCTGACCGACACCAACGTTTTGAATATGCTCGACCTGGCGCAAATACCTGTTTTAGCCTCAGAACGAGACGACTCCCATCCTCTAATCATCGCCGGCGGCAGTGGCACCCTGAACCCCGAGCCAATGACAGATTTCATTGACGTTTTCGTGGTGGGGGATGGGGAGGAGGTGGTGATTGAGTTCCTTGCAGCCTTACGGGAGTGGAAGAAATCGGGGAAGAGAACGAAACAGAGCCTTCTCCGCCAGCTCGCCAGCATCTCTGGGGTCTATGTTCCCAGCTTCTACCAAGACGAATATCACCCTGATGGTCGGCTCAAGAGCTTAACTCCCACCGTATCTGAAGCCAGACCTACCATCCAGCGAAGATTGGTCGCCAGACTGCCCCCGCCGGTCACCCGCCCGCCCGTCCCCTATATTGAGGTCATTCACGACCGTGGGGCGATTGAAATTCAGCGCGGGTGCAGTCGCGGCTGCCGCTTCTGCCAGGCGGGTTTCATCTACCGTCCCGTCCGCGAGCGCTCTAAAGAAGAAGTCTTAACCGCCACCGGAGAGTTAATTGCTAATTGCGGCTATGATGAAATCTCTCTGGTCTCCCTGAACACCAGCGACTACTCTGGCATTGATGAACTGGTGACCAGTTTAGCCCGCCAGTATCCCGATTTAGCCATCTCACTGCCCAGCCTCCGCATCAGCCAGTTTTCCGTCCGGTTAATGGGCGCCCTCCCCACCCGCAGTAAAACGGGACTTACCTTCGCGCCCGAGGCAGGCAGTGTCAGACTGCGCCAAATCGTCAACAAGGTCACGCCAGAAGATGAGCTTCTGGAGACTGTTGCCACGGCGTTTGAACGGGGCTGGACGAACCTGAAGCTCTACTTCCTCCTTGGCTTGCCGCGGGAAACAATGGAGGATGTGGAGGGTATTATTGGGCTGGTGAATAAAGTCCGCCTGATGGGCAGCAAAACGGAAGGTAAAAAACCCCAGATAAGAGTGAGTGCCGCCACCTTCGTGCCCAAGCCCCATACCCCCTTCCAGTGGGTCGCTCAGGAAAAGGAGGAGTCACTGAGGGTAAAGCACGAACGGCTTAGAGAGGGGCTACAGCGAAAGGGTGTAAAGCTGTCATGGTCAGAGCTGAAACAGAGCCTGCTGGAAGCAGCCTTATCCCGTGGGGACAGAAGACTGGGGAAAGTAATTTACCGCGCCTGGAAATCCGGCTCAGTCTTTGATGCCTGGAATGAAAGTTTCCGATATGAAAACTGGCTCAAAGCCTTCGCCGAGAGCGGGCTTGACCCCACCTTCTATGCCCACCGGGAACGTTCTCTGGATGAACTCTTACCCTGGGCGCACATTGACACCGGCGTCCCGGTTAATTTTCTGAAACTGGAATATGAGCGGGCTTTGGTCGGCAGAGAGACCCCCGATTGCCGTTTCGGCGCCTGCAATGTCTGCGGACTGCAGCGCTGGTATGCCCCCTGTCAGCAGAAATTCGCTCAGCTCAAGGAAGACAGGAATTCCTCAATTGCCTGATTGACCTGGCGAGGCTTTTCCAGATGCACCCAGTGGTCAGCTCCGTCAATAATGACCTTCTTCGCCCCGGCAATCTTGTTTGCCAGATAGTCGGCGTATTTCACTGGAGTGTTCAAATCATTACTGCCGCAGATGACCAGGGTGGGCACTTTAATGAGATGGACTTTAGCCATAATGTCAAACTTGTCGCAGCAGAGATGGTCGTTTAAAGCGACCGCCGCCCCAATCCGCACCCCCTCCTCAATCAGACCTTCTCTGACCTTAGCTTCAACCAACCGGTATTCATTTTCCAGAATTCGTCGCCAGCCTGCCTCATCTTTAATCATATCTGCCAGCAATTTCAAACGAGCCGGCAGTACCCTTAGCCTCGCCCCAGTGCCAATCAAAACCAGACCCCCGACTTCACTGCCGTATTTCAGTCCGTAGAGCAGGGCGATAGCGCCGCCCATTGAGTGCCCCGCCAGGACAATATCCCGGTACTGTTTCCGCTGAATATCACCCTTCAGCCAAGCCACGTACTCATCCATACTTGAGGCGGGCTTACCCTCAGGATGACCCGGGAGGAGGGCGACTGCCGAGTTCGGGAAATATCCGGTTTGATATACCCACTCCGCCCGGGCGCTACCGGCGGCGGGGATAAAAAGCAGTTGCAAAGAATTCCCTTCTGGTAAACCGTAACAGCACGGCGTTTCTTAAGTCGCGGTCAAGCCACCGTCAACGACAATTGCCTGTCCGGTGATATAACTGGAGGCGTCGGAGGCTAAAAACAGCGCCGTATGGGCAATATCAGTGACGGTACCCCAGCGCTTTATTGGTGTTCTGGCTATGAGTTCAGCGGAAGCCTTGGGGTCTTTCCATAGAAACTCGTTGAGCCTGGTCTTTATCCAGCCAGGAGCAATGGCGTTAACACGAATATTGTGTTCCGATAGCTCCAGAGCCAGTACGCGAGTCAGCATGAAAACCGCCGACTTGGAAACACTGTAACTGATTCTCCCCGTCGCCCCCTCAATGCCACGTATTGATGCGATATTGATAATATTACCGCCTTTCTTCCGCTCAATCATCTTCAAGCCGACGGCTCGGGCGCAAAGATAGCAGCCCT
>CAZCEF010000100.1:0-4696 GCA_964497695.1 uncultured Dehalococcoidaceae bacterium
GGTCCCTTTGACGTCTCCAACGCTATCTCCGTACCTCAGCTTGAGGCAGCCTTCCGTTATGGCTACTGGAAACACTTTATTCATGCGGCAGATACCGTGCTTCTGCACTGGAACACGATGATTGTTGACGATGCCGCCGAAAAGAAAATACTGAACGGCGCACCAATAACGCCAAAGTCTCAATTCAGTCAGCCGGTGGCTACCGGTACCCGCTGTCGGGCGTACACTCTTGATGGCTGTCTCCTCGCTGTGCTTCATTTTAATCCTGAAAAGGGGCAATGGCAGGTGGAGAAGGTTTTTCTTCAGCCTCCCGTCAGCTTCAAATCTTGACAGCATCCTTGGAATAGGGGTATAGTGTCAACCGTGTGCCAATAAGGAGGTGCTGCCGTGCAAGCCTACTGTTTTAAATGCAAGACAAAAAGAGAGATCAAGAACCCAGTGCGCGTTACTTTAAAGAATGGGCGGTTAGCAACACAGGGAACCTGTCCCGTCTGCGGAGGTAAATTAGCTAGAATTGGCTAAACTCAAGAGTACCGTCAAGGAGTTGAAAGCAATGGGCAAAATAAACGTCGCCATAGTAGGCGTTGGGAACTGTGCTTCCGCCTTGGTCCAGGGAGTCCATTATTATAAGAAAGCCAAAGAGACCGAGTTCGTGCCGGGGCTGATGCACGTCAACCTCGGTGGCTATCATATCAGCGATATTAATTTCGTTGCCGCTTTTGATGTTGACAAGAATAAAGTGGGCAAAGACCTTTCCCAGGCTATTTTTACCTCACCCAATAACACTCACAAATTCTGTGAAGTGCCCAATCTTGGTGTCAAAGTTGAGCGTGGTATGACCCACGATGGTCTGGGCAAGTATCTCTCCCAAATCATCCAGAAAGCGCCTGGCTCAACTGCCGATATTGTTAAAATCCTCAAAGATACCAAAGCTCACGTTGTGCTCAACTATTTACCGGTTGGCAGTGAGGAAGCCACCAAATGGTATATTGAGCAAGTGCTCACCGCCGGCTGCGGTCTCATCAACTGCATTCCCGTCTTCATTGCCCGTGAGAAGTACTGGCAGGAGCGCTTTGCTCAGCGAGGACTCCCGGTAATTGGTGATGATGTCAAATCACAGGTCGGGGCGACCATCATTCACCGTGTCCTGACTCGTTTGTTCCGCGACCGTGGTGTCAGGTTGGAGCGCACCTACCAGCTGAACTTCGGCGGCGATACTGACTTCCTCAACATGCTGGAGCGGGAGCGCCTTGAGTCCAAGAAAATATCCAAGACTAACGCCGTTACCTCCCAGCTTGACTACGAGATGGACCCGAGAAACATCCACGTCGGTCCCAGCGACTACGTACCTTGGCTGGATAATCGGAAGTTCTGCCATATCCGGATGGAGGGACGCACCTTTGGCGATGTCCCGCTTAATCTGGAGCTCAAGCTGGAGGTCTGGGACAGCCCTAACTCCGCCGGGGTGGTCATTGATGCCATCCGCTGCTGTAAGCTTGCCCTTGACCGCGGGCTGAAAGGCTCACTAATCGCACCATCGGCGTACTTCATGAAGTCGCCACCAGTGCAATATACCGACGATGAAGCACGGCGGATGGTAGAAGAGTTCATCAAGACCAACCAGCTGACGGAACAAGAGCGCAAAGCAAAAGAAGAACCACCGTTACCGAAGAAATAGTCCTTAGGAAGGGGTGGCTTCTCATGAGGATAGCGTTGGTTTCACCCTATGACTTCGCCTATCCGGGTGGTGTTGTCAATCACATCTCCTGTCTGGAACAGCACTTTACCCGGATGGGGCATGAGGTTAAGATTATCGCTCCCGCCTCAAAAGCGATTCACACTCTCGGTGACCACTTTATTCCCATCGGCACACCCCGCCCCGTTCCCAGCAGCGGCTCGATTGCGCGCATCACGCTATCACCCTGGCTATCAAGGCGCGTAACCGAAGTGCTGGAGCGAGAAAACTTTGACATCACCCACCTCCACGAACCGCTGGTACCCATGCTGTGCACCACTGTCCTTCGCCTGACAAAAACCCCGGCAGTCGGCACTTTTCACGCTTCTGGCGCTGACCCCTGGTACCTGTTCACCGTTGCCGGCAAATACTTGCTAAACCGCTGGTTCCGCAAGCTGGATGGCAGGATTGCTGTTTCTCTGCCGGCTATGAGGTGCGTTAGTAGATATTTCCCCTGTGACTATAAGATTATCCCCAATGGTGTTGACTGCCAGCGTTTCCGTCCAGATGTCACACCAATTGATGAATTCGATGATGATAAGCGGAATATCCTCTTTGTCGGCAGATTAGAAAAGCGCAAGGGTGTCGATTATTTGATTCGAGCCTTCCAGAAAATCAAAAGAGAACTCCCCAAAACACGCCTGATTGTCGTCGGACCGGGCACCCGACTGCGCCACAAGTATGAAAAACGAATCCGCCAGAGCAAACTTGAAGGTGTCTTTTTTGCTGGTTATGCCGACTTTGGTGACCTGCCACACTATTTCAAGACGGCTGATATTGTCTGCTCCCCTGCCACGGGAAGAGAGAGCTTTGGTATTGTCTTACTTGAGGCGATGGCAGCGGGTAGACCCATTGTTGCTTCTAACATTGAAGGCTACGCCAGCGTGCTAACCAATGGCGCTGAGGGGTTGCTCGTACCGCCACGGGACTCGGAGAAGCTTGCTGAAGCGCTAATTACCCTGCTGACTGATGAGCGGATGCGGAAAGAGATGGGGGTACGTGGTAGAGCGACAGCGTCCCAGTACGACTGGGAGCGGATTTCCCGGAGAGTGATGGACTTTTACCTCAACGTGCTTGGCAAATCAGCCGCTAAAGTACCCCAGGAAGCCGTAAAATCTTAGCCGGGCTTCAGCACGGCGATTCAGGAAAGTGAGCAAATGAAAAAACTGGTTGAGGCACGGGAGAATACCGCCCACTTCTTCAGCCAACCGATAGCCAGGCTTCTCGCTAAAACGCGTGTTGCGCCCACTACCCTCACCTGGCTTGGGTTTTTGATTGCCGTTGGGTCGGGAGTGCTCATCGCCTTCGGGTACACCTTTGCCGCCGGGTTTGTCGTGCTCTTTGGCGGGCTTTTTGATATGCTGGATGGGGCACTGGCTCGTTTCACCAATCGGGTCACTAAGTTCGGGGGTGTACTTGATGCTACACTAGACCGCCTCGGGGAAGTGGTGGTTTTGCTGGGTATTCTGGTATTCTATGCCCGGGAGCAGTCCACTGCTGGCATTCTGTTGACTGGTCTTGCCCTGCCCGCTTCACTGCTGGTCAGTTACCTCCGCGCCAGAGCCGAAGCGATTAATCTGGAGTGTAAGGTGGGCTTATTTACCAGAACTGAGAGGGTTATCCTTCTAGCGCTTGGTCTTTTGCTCAGCCAGTTTGATTACGCTTTGATTACTGCCCTCAGCATTATCGTGTTTTTCAGCTTTTTGACTATTATCCAGAGACTACTTTACATCTGGCACCAGACTAAGGTTAAATAACTTACGGACATTTCCAACTTAGCTTGAGGAGAGGAAATATGCCAGTTATTGCGATTATCGGGGCCCACTGGGGAGATGAAGGCAAAGGTAAGATTGTTGATTTGCTCGCCGAGAAAGCCAATATCGTCGTTCGGTTTTCTGGCGGGGATAATGCGGGTCATACCGTAGTTAACCGCTACGGTGAGTTTAAACTGCACCTGGTGCCTTCTGGTATTTTCTCTCCCCGAGCCACTTCAATTATCGGCAATGGGGTGGTCATCAACCCCAAAGTCCTGCTGGCGGAAATGGAAGACATTAGGAAGCGAGGCATTGACATCTCCCACCTGGTCATCAGTGACCGCGCTCAGGTGGTAATGCCCTACCATCTCCTGCTGGATGGGCTGGAGGAGGAACAGCGGGGCGGCAAAGCTTTAGGCACCACCAGGAAGGGTATCGGTCCTGCCTTTTCGGACAAAATCGCCCGACTCGGCATTCGGACCGGCGAACTTCTGGATAAAGCGGCATTCAAAGAGCGGCTCCATACCATTCTGACCTACAAAAATACCATCTTGACCAAAGTTTACGGCGCCACCCCGCTATCGGAAGAAGACGTCTACCATGAGTATTGCGAGTACGGTGAGTGCCTCGCCCCCTACATCAAGGACACCACTCAGCTTCTTGAAGACGCGCTACGCCGCAACGATGTAATCCTGCTGGAAGGGGCGCAGGGTAGTTTGCTGGACCCCGACTTTGGCACCTACCCTTATGTTACTTCATCCTCCCCGATAGCTGGCGGAGGGTGCCAGGGCTCCGGCTTAAGTCCCAAGCAAATCACTCATATTCTCGGCGTGTTCAAAGCTTACACCACCCGCGTTGGTAGCGGACCGATGCCTACCGAGCTTAAGGATGAGATTGGCGACCTGATTCGGGAGCGGGCTCATGAGTACGGCACCACCACCGGTCGCCCCCGCCGCTGTGGCTGGTTTGATGCCGTTGCCGCCCGCTTCAGTACCCGAATTAATGGTTTTACCCAGGCGGCGGTTACCCGGCTTGATGTCCTAGATGAATTGCCAACGGTAAAGATATGTGTCGCCTATAAACTGAACGGTAAGCAAATTGATTATTTCCCGGCAAACGCCGCGGTACTGGAGAAGTGCCAGCCC
Organism: uncultured Dehalococcoidaceae bacterium; assembly: GCA_964497695.1. GTDB lineage: Bacteria > Chloroflexota > Dehalococcoidia > Dehalococcoidales > RBG-16-60-22 > JBGOXU01. The sequence continues at coordinate 4,635 of CAZCEF010000100.1, forward strand.
GTTTACGAGGAACTGCCCGGCTGGAAGACTTCAATCAATAATATTACGGAATATAAAAAACT
>CAZCEF010000101.1:0-4695 GCA_964497695.1 uncultured Dehalococcoidaceae bacterium
GCAATTGAAAGTGGCGAATTAAGATTGAAAGACTATGACCTGAGCGGCTGGCGGCTGATGCACATTGGTGCCCAACCCGTCCCCCCCAGCCTGGTGAAAAAATGGAAGCAGCACTTCCCCAGGATGCAGTATGACACCAACTACGGGCTAACGGAATCGTCTGGTCCCGGGTGTGTTCACCTTGGTATTGAGAATGAGTATAAGGTAGGGGCTATTGGCAAGGCTGGTTTCAACTGGGAGGTGCGTATCGTTGATGAGTACGGTGAGGATGTACCTCAGGGTGATGTCGGAGAGCTGGTGGTGCAAGGCAACGGTGTGATGAAGGAGTACTACAAGAACCCGACCAAGACCGCCGAAGCCATAAGGGACGGCTGGCTCTATACCGGCGACCTGGCTAAAGTTGATGAGGATGGCTTCATCTACCTCGTTGACCGCAAGAAGGACATTATCAATGTGGGCGGGGAGAAAATCTTCCCGGTAGAGGTGGAGGAAGTCCTCCAGAGCCACCCCAAGGTTTATGACGCTGGCGTTATTGGTTTACCCGATGAAAGGCTGGGGGAGATAGTTGCCACGGTGATTGACCCCAAGCCTGGCGTCACGCTCACTGAGACTGAGGTTGCTGCCTTCTGTGAGCAGAACTTACCCCGCTACAAGAGACCCCGCCGCATCATATTTGACAAAGTGCCCCGCAGTCCCACCGGCAAAATAGAAAAACCCAAACTAAGGCAGAAGTACGGGGGTCAGTAGACCTTGAGCTAATTTTGGATGACCCTTTCCTTTGAATTAAATCTAAGTGTAGGCGTTTAAGAGGGGCGAAGCCCCTCTTTTCTATTTCCCCCTCTCCTAGAAAGGAGAGGGGGACAGGGGGTGAGGTTGCTGACAAGGCATTTGCACTAGTGCATAGTCTTGACACCCACGATGAAACGATGCTATAATCAACCTCAGTTGATTATACACTAGTAAACTTTACTAAAGTTCCAGATGCCCCCTCGGACAGCAATGCGGTGGGCTCATTTCCCAGAACTTGGAGGCAGGATGAAAAACAGGCTGACTGGATTTGCTTTCTTTTTGGCTTTGCTTTTGGTGCTGGGTTTCCTTTGGGGTTGCTCCCCGGCGACTCAAAGGACAACCGCCTCGCCAATGGAAATCACCGATCAGCTCGGCAGAACCGTCAAACTGGACAAAGTGCCGCAGAGAATTATCTCCCTCGCCCCGAGCAATACCGAGGTTCTTTTTGCTTTAGGACTGGCGGACAGAATAGTCGCGGTGACCGACTACTGTGACTATCCACCTGAAGCCAAGCAGAAACCGAAAATCGGTGGCTTCAGTAACCCGAACATTGAGTCAATCATCGCGCTCTCTCCCGACCTGATACTGGCGGCTTCAATTCACGAAAAAGGAGTCATTCCCCAGCTAGAAGAAAAGGAGCTGACAGTTTTTGCTCTGACACCAAAGACCATGGACGAAATACAGCAAGCCATCACTTTGGTTGGCAGTATAACGGGAAAAGAAAAAGAGGCGGCGGCTCTAGTTGACGACATGAAGAAAAGGATAAAGGCGGTCACCGATAAGACGAGCGGACTCACCGCTCAGCAGAGACCCAGAGCGATGTACCTCGTCTGGCATGACCCGCTGATGACGGCAGGCGCAAAAACGCTTCAAGCTGAGTTAATTGCCAAGGCGGGCGGGCTTAATATTGCCCAAGGACTGACTGACTACGCCAAAATCAGCCTGGAAGCAGTTATTCAGGCAGACCCTGAGGTAATGATTGCCGGCGTGGGTCACGGGTCCGGTGAGGATTTAACTTTTCAGTTTTTAAATATCGAGTCGCGGCTAAAGGACACCGCTGCCCGCCGCAACAACCGCGTATTTGGTGTAGACGCTAATCAAGTGAGCCGCCCCGGACCACGTGCCGTTGCCGCACTGGAAGAACTGGCTAAATTCATACATCCGGAACTGTTCCCGGGGGCAAAGTGAGCACCCCCCCTGCCAATATACTGCCACTTCGCCTCGCCCGAGGGCACAACCGCATTTACGCCATCGTCATCATGTGTCTCCTGCTACTGGGGATAGGCGGAGTAGCGATAGCTATCGGCAGTGTTAAAATCCCATTTGGAACTACATTCGCCATACTCTTTTCCCGGCTGCCGCTGGTTGATTTCACCCCCAATTGGAGCGGCGGCTTATCAACAATAGTCCTGGACATACGCTTACCGCGCATCATTCTGGCAGGGCTGGTTGGTGCGGCACTGGCAACCGCCGGTGCCACTTATCAGGGTCTCTTCCGCAATCCGCTGGCGGACCCTTACCTAATTGGCGTGGCGCAGGGAGCTTCGCTGGGTGCGGTGACTGGCTTTCTACTCCCTTCTGGCTGGCTCGGTCCCGAGATGGTGCCATTACTCGCCTTCATCGGCGCACTTGGCGGCACCGCAATTGTCTATGGTTTAGCTCGCGTGGGTAAGACTCTGCCGATGACGACCCTCATTCTGGCTGGGGTGGCTGTGGGGGCGCTGCTGGGGTCAATTGTTTCTTACCTCATCATCTCCAGCGGGGAAAAACTGCACGGCATCATCTTCTGGCTGATGGGGAGCTTTTCCCTGAGCCGGTGGTCGGAAGTCCAGGTTGTTCTACCTTACGTGCTTGCCGGAATCGCTCTCCTGATACTTTACGCGCGCCCGCTCAATGTGATGCAGCTTGACGAAGAGCAAGCACAACAGCTCGGTATTAATGTGGAAAGGCTCAAGCTCATTCTCCTAGCGGCGGCGACTCTGATTACGGCGGCGGCGGTTTCCTTCGTCGGCACAATTGGCTTCGTGGGTATCATTATCCCTCATGCCGTGCGGCTAATCTGGGGTCCGGACTACCGCTTTCTGCTACCGCTCTCTGTCCTCGCCGGGGCTATTTTTCTCATCGCCGCCGACCTCATGGCACGGACTATCGCGACGCCAGAAGAAATACCGATAGGCGTTATTACGGCACTGTGTGGCGCACCCTTCTTCCTTTATCTCCTGAGGCGCAAGAAGAAGGTACTTTTCTGAGGCGAAGATGATTAAGATAGAAATGCAGGACGTCTGGCTCGGCTACGGGCATACGGTGGTCCTGAAGGGCATAACCCTGCGGGCAATGCCGGGAGAGATGGTGGGGCTTATTGGACCAAACGGCTGCGGTAAGTCAACCGTCATCCGCGCGCTGAGCCGTGTTATTACACCCCACTCTGGCAGAATCTTCCTGGATAGCAAAGACCTGACCCGAATACCGAGGCGAGATTTAGCCCGTCTGATGGGCGTCGTTCCTCAGATGCCCCTCCTCCCCAGCGCTTTCACCGCCTTTGAAATCGTGCTGATGGGCAGAAATCCCCACCTTGGGCTTTTTCAGTATGAAGGTCGGCGCGACCAGGCGATTGCCTGGCAGGCAATGGCAAGAACCGGGACGACTACCCTCGCCGAGCGGCGAGTTGGCGAGCTTTCTGGTGGGGAAATACAATGCCTGCTCATTGCCCGTGTGCTTGCTCAGGAGACCAAGGTGATTCTTTTGGATGAGCCAACCGCCAACCTGGATATCGGTCGGCAGATTGAAATTCTTGACCTGATTAAGAAACTGTGCCTGGAGAACAATCTGACGGTGCTGACTGCCCTCCACGACCTGAACCTTGCCGCCCAGTACTGCGACCGATTGGTGATGCTATGTGGCGGGCGGATTCATGCCGAAGGGAAACCAGAAGAAGTGATTACTAAGCGGTACATCCAAGAGATTTATGGAGCCCAAAACTGTGTTTATCCTCACCCGGTAAACGAACTCCCCACTGTCTTACTTACCGCGGGTAATCGGCGACGCGCCCCAGACCAAGGAGGGTAAGATATTGCTCAATTCCTTGGACAATTTAATAATACTGGTCCTCGCCCTGGCTCTTGACCTAGTCTTCGGGGAGCCGCCGCGGGTTATTCACCCGGTGGTGGGGATGGGCAAGGTTATTTCTTTTCTGGCGGGGAGAAATGCGGGTCAGCACCCACTGGTGCAATTCATTTACGGCGCGATGATAAGTCTGTTCACTATCGGGCTGTTTGCCATACCTGCCTTTTTCGTGCTCACTTACTTGAGGAGCCTCAGTCCTGTGGCGTATGTGGTCGCCGGGGCGGCGCTGTTCAAGTCAGCTTTTTCTCTTAAAGAGCTAATCCGCGCAGCGACAAAAATAAAGACACTCCTGGTAAATGAGGAGCTGGACAAAGCCCGCTTTGAGTTACGCACCCTGGTGGGCAGAAACACCAAAGATTTGTCCCAACCACTGCTAGTATCGGCGGCGGTGGAGTCGGTGGCGGAGAATATCTCTGATAGCTTTGTCGCGCCTCTGTTCTACTTTTTGTTCTTTGGTGTCCCAGGTGCAATTGCCTACCGTGTCGCCAACACCCTGGATGCGATGATTGGCTACCGCGGGAAATATGAGTATCTGGGCAAGTTTGCCGCCCGACTGGACGATGTGCTCAATTTCATTCCAGCAAGGCTATCGGCACTGCTGATTGTGCTCGCCGCGTTCCTGTCCCGGCGCAATGTCCGGAACTCCTGGCGGGTGACCTTCAACCACCATTCTCGGACGGCAAGCCCCAACTCCGGCTGGCCCATGTCAGCAATCGCCGGGGCGCTTGATGTCCAGCTAGAAAAGGTCGGCTACTACAAACTGGGTGAGGTGGGTGCGCCGCT
>CAZCEF010000102.1:0-4654 GCA_964497695.1 uncultured Dehalococcoidaceae bacterium
GCAATGTCTCGCATCGCGCCGAGGATGGAGTACTTGTTGCTTGAGCTCCAGCCTGCCATAAAAATCCCGACAGTGGTTAGAGAAGCCACTGCCGTGACATACAGAATGCCGATGTTCAGGTCAGCCAGCAATGCCCCGTTCTGGAAGGGAATTACGGCGAAAATCATCAGCACCGGGGAGAAGGCGACCACCGGCGCCAGCCAGTAGACGATTTTGTCCGCTTTAGTCGGAATAATGTCTTCCTTAAGCAGTACTTTAATGGCGTCAGCAATTGGCTGGAGGGTACCAAACGGACCAACCCGATTGGGACCGAGTCGGGCTTGCATCCTTGCGATGGCTCGGCGCTCAAAGTACATAAATCCAATCACCATGCTCATGACGAAGGCAATGATGATAATGGTGAAGACGAGGAAGTGCCACCAGAAGCCACCGGGCCAGTCTGGCGGCAGAGTTAGCGGGCTAATCTGGCTGATAACGTTGAAGTTAGCTCTTGCCACTAGCGGTCAACCTCGGCCATACAAATGTCAATGCTACCAAAGATAATTATGGCATCGGCAATTTTCCAGCCGATTATCATCTCACGGAGAGCGGTCAAATTAATCAGACTGGGGGCGCGGATGTGGAGGCGATAGGGGGCAATGGAATTATCGGAGACAATATAGAAGCCAAGCTCACCCTTGGGCGCCTCTATCCGGGCATAGACTTCCCCGATGGGAGGGTGGACCAGGTGATGCACCTCAGCCCTGACCGGTCCGGCGGGTATTTGTTCCATCGCCTGTTTGATAATGCGCAGACTCTGCCGCATCTCTTCCACCCTGACTCGGTACCGGTCATAGCTATCACCCATAATTCCCGTCGGTATATCAAACTGAAAGCGGTCGTATATGGCATACGGGTCAGCTTTGCGTATATCCCACTTGACACCACTCCCCCTCAGCACCGGACCGCTGGCGCCGCTGTTTATGGCTAGGTCTTTGGGTAGAATACCCACGCCTTTAGAACGCGCTATCAGAATTTCATTCTCTTTAAGGAGCTGTTCGTACTCGTCAATAAAGCGCGGCATCTGCGCCATAAATTTGCCAAGTGCCGGCATGAATTCCTCAGGGACATCCTGACTGACGCCGCCAATCCGCATAAAGTTATAGGTTAACCGCTGTCCGGAAGCCATTTCAAAGAGGTCTAGGATTTTCTCTCTTTCCCTGAGCATGTAGAGAATAGGGGTCATAAAAGCACCACAGTCATTCAAGAAACCCCCGACGGCGATTAAGTGGCTGGCGATGCGCTGGAGTTCAGATAGAATCACGCGCAGGTACTGTGCTCTCTCCGGGACCTTTATTCCCGCCAGCTTCTCCACTGCCAGGCAGTAAGCCATGTTATTGCTCATTGACGCCAGATAGTCCAGGCGGTCGGTCAGCGGAATAAAGCCAGTATAAGTCCTCTGCTCCGCCAGCTTCTCCACGCCGCGATGGAGATAACCAAAGACCGGTTCCACGTCCACGATAACTTCCCCATCAAGGGTAGCTCTCATGCGGAATACCCCATGGGTGCTCGGGTGTGCCGGTCCGATATTCAGGGCAAAAGGCTCCGTCTTAAGTGCCATTAAAGTCCTTCCGCAAGGGGTGTCCCGGGAAACCTTCCCACAGGACGATGCGCCTCATGTTGGGGTGCCCCTCAAACCTGATGCCCATCAGGTCGTATATTTCCCGCTCTTGGTAATCGGCGGTGCGCCACAGCCCCACCACCGAGGGTAGGACGGGATTATCGCGGGGGCAGGTAGTCTTCAGCACCACGCTGTGGTTGCACTCTAGTGAGGTCAGCTGATAGACCACCTCGAAATGGTCAAAGTAATCAACGGCGGTAACATAGGTGAGATATTTGAAATCGTATTCTGGAGCCTCTTTGAGAAATGTGGCAACTGGTATCAGCGACTCACTTTTGACGGTGAACCAGCCTGGGTTAGAGTCAATAATAGTGCCGGGGAATTTCCCGGCTAACTTGTCCGCTATTTCTTTACCGGGGAGAGCGATGGTCATTACGCTTTCCTTTTAGCCAGTGACTCCCTGGCAATCTTCTTCTGGAGTTGTCGGATGCCGTAGAGCAGGGCTTCGGGGCGGGGCGGGCACCCGGGCACATAAACATCAACGGGTACAATGCGGTTATATCCGGGGACAACAGCGTAAGACGCTGAAGCAAATATCCCACCGCTGATGCCGCAGGCGCCCATTGCAATCACCCATTTGGGCTCGGGCATCTGGTCATAGATGCGCCGGACATTCGGTGCCATTTTCCAGGTCAGGGTACCGGCGGTAATCATCAGGTCAGCCTGACGGGGGGAAGCCCGGATGATTTCCATCCCGAAGCGGGATATGTCAAAGCGCGAGGCGGCGGTGGTGATGAACTCAAAGGCACAGCAGGCGGGGAAGCAGACTACGGGCCAGAGCGAGTTGCGCCGCGCCCAGTTAATCATGGCGTCCACTGTGGTCAAAAGGATATTTCGCTTTAACTCTTCCTCCAGCCACTGGTCGGGGTCAGGAATTGGTTGCTGACTGCCCGCTTTTAGGGCTTCAATTGCCGCCCCCTCAGCTTGGTCAAGTTCTTTATCCAAATAGACACGCTGCCTGACGCTGTCTACTTCCATTCCAGTACTCTCTTCCGCCAGGCATAAATATAGCCCAGAAAGATGACTGCAATCAGCACCAGTATAACAACAAAGCCATAGACACCCAGTTTGCGGAAACCGACTGCCCACGGATAAAGGAAGACCACTAGGACGTCAAGGGCTAAAAAAATGAGGGCATAGAAATAATAGCGGAAATTAAACTGAACCCAGGACTTACCGATGGTCTCCATACCGCACTCAAAGGTGGAATATTTAACTGGGTTAGGCTTCCTCGGAACGACTTTGAGAAACCTGAGGGCAACTGGGATAGCAAGAGTAATAACGGTGAAAAGGATGGCGATAATTAGAAATAGCCCGATATAGCCAAAGCTAGCCAGCAATTATCGTCCTCACTTCAATCACGACGGATGATGCTAGGCAGGTAGTATATCATACTCAATTTTTAAAAAGCAAGGTAAAGTGGGCAAAGACAAGAACTCTCCTTTCTTAAATTGACAATCAGGCGCAGCGTTGTGTAAACTGAATTCGTTACTAACCAACCAAGGAGCTTAATGGTCAGGCGACCTTTATTTTTTTATGGGTGGTATATCGTTGGCATTACCGCCGCCACCATGATTTTAGCCTACGGCGTCAGGCACTCCTTCGCTGTCTTCTTCCCCCCGATTTTGACCGAGTTCGGTTGGAACCGTGGTGATACCGCTTTCATGTTCTCCCTGAATCTTTTTGTCTATGGTCTTACCGGCCCTTTTTCCGGCAGTCTAGCTGATAGGTGGCAGCCACGTAAACTGGCAGTCATCGGCTTGACTATTCTGTCTCTGGCAACTGCCGGCTGTGCCTTTGCTCAGGAGCTGTGGCAGTTCTATCTTCTTTTCGGCGTCTTGATACCAATTGGGACTTCTTTCCTGGGCTGGCCCCTCCTCGCCCCTACCTTGACTAACTGGTTTGCCCAGCGGCGGGGAATGGCTTTAGGCATGGGGCAGATGGGGGGTGGGCTGAGCTATGTCTATGGTCTGTTTGCCGAATTTGTCATCTCCCAGGTGGGCTGGCGTTATGCCTATCTGGTTCTCGCTGGTTTGGTGTTTGTTGTGCTGCTACCTCTCCACCGGCGCTTTTTTTGCTACCGTCCTGAGGAGAAGGGGCTCAAGCCTTATGGTGTCAATAGTGTACCATTATTAAATCACGACCTGAGAAACAAACCGGCTGAAGTCGCCCAATCTCAAGATTGGTCTCTGGGTCGGGCAGCCAGGACTTATCAGCTTTGGCTTCTGGCAATATCGCAAATGCTTTACTGGGGTTTCGGGTGCTATCTGGTGCTAGCCCACCAGGTGAAGTTTGCTGAGGACGCCGGGTACAGCAGTACGTTTGCCGCCTCAGTCTTTGCTTTTTTCGGTATCGTTATGACGGTGGGTCAACTTTCTGGTTTTGTCTCCGACCGGATTGGGCGAGAGGCGACAGTTACATTAGCTATCTTCATGTCAATAGCAGCACTGGTAGCTCTGATTTCAGTCAAGGATACCTCTCAACCCTGGCTTCTGTATGTATACGCTATTCTATTCGGTTACGGGGCAGGGATTTATTCCCCCGCCCTTGTGGCGGGTGCGGCTGACCTCTTTCATGGCAAGCACTTTGGCGCCATCGCCGGTCTTTTGCTTACTGGGATGGGCACCGGAGGTATAGTTGGTCCCTGGCTGGGAGGCTATATTTACGACTTGACCGGTAGCTACTTCTGGGCTTTTATCCTGTGTATGGTTGCCTTTTCTTTATCCTGTGTTGCCTTCTGGATTGCGGCACCGAGAAAACCAGCCAGACTACGCGCGAAATCTACTTCAAATTGACAATTAGCTTGGCGGTCTAGTACACTGGAACTTGTCAAACGTCTTCCCCCAGGAGAAAATTTTCCATGACTATTGAAACTGTCGGCGAAGAGCTTGTTGCTGTCATCAAGAAGTACAATGCGGACTACATAGAAGTTCACCTTGAGGAGAGCCAGGCTTGCCAGATTAGCTATCGCGGTCGGGAACTGGAGTCGGTGAG
>CAZCEF010000103.1:0-2004 GCA_964497695.1 uncultured Dehalococcoidaceae bacterium
CCTGTTCATATCAAAAGCATTATAAAAAGGCTATCAACCAAATGCAAACAGAACCTAGTGAAATTAAACCCAGAGCTAAAATACTCAAAGAGTTTCTTTACGGAGGTGGGATGATATCTATTCAGCAGCGCTCAACTGCTTGAGCAAAAGTTCTATTTTCCTTAGAAAAGTGTTAGTGGTTGTCTGGGAACTATCCACGCTCACAATGCCATTGCTATCAACAGTATATTTAAACTGGCTGTACCTTCGGTCTAAATAGTTGGGGAACAGGCAGTGTTCCTTTGACGGGAAGTAAGCCATATCATTGGTCGGTGCGGTGACCACAGGAACCATGCGTAACCCTTCGTTCACTCTCATTAATTGTAGCGCGGTGGAAACCACTTGACGCTCAAAACCGGCAGCAACGCCGTGGATCTCTCCAATCAGACTCACCGCTCCCCCCGATAACTCTGCCAGGGTGATGATGACGCCCCGAAAGGGAGCTGCCAGTGTGCTCTCTGGCTTGGCTAAGGCGAGAGAACTGCCGGCAGCGGTTACCAGAATTATAGTCAAAATAGCAGTCAAGGCGAGCCTCTGGATGACCTTATTCCACCTGAGAAGCCGCCATTTTCTACCTTCGGAAACCTGCCAGGAAATAAGCTCTACCAGTTGACCCAGTTCTTCATTGAGGAGGGTTTCTGGAGAGACGGCTCTTGCCTTTAATGTCTGGTCGTAGGCGGCTCGCCTCGCCTTATGTGACAGGACCTGATACGCTTCCTCAGTATCTGCAGTTCTTTGGGAGAAGAACCGGGTTTCCTGCGTCTCTAGTGAAATTAGCTTGCGGTAGATGCGGGCTAACCTCTGGTAAGCTCTGGCAATGGTTTTAGCGTCCGCTTCCGGGCTTACGCGCAGAACTTGATAGTAGTTTTTCCAGCTGACAAGATACGGCTCCGGCGCGGCGGGTTGCGCTCTAGACAAGCCGGGTATGGGAAGTGTTTTCAGCTTCGCTACCAAACTAATTGTTCCGGCTGACACGACTGCTACTCCGCGATTAAATAGAACTTTCGTAATGAGTTTAACTAGTGATGGCTAAAACTTCAATCACTCAAAAGAAGTAATCCGCAGTATCAAAAGTTTGATTTTACGGTGAGCCTTGATGGCAAAAGGGGCTGAGGAAATAGTTAAGGCTGGACACCTTTCCTTTCCAGATTATCCAGCCTTATTTACGACCCTCAATTCTTTGTAACAAGCTTGGTTTCAGCGCCTCCTTTCTTATTTTTGCTGCCTCCGGCTAGGCTAGCTTGGTTGCTGCCTTCGCTTTCTTCGCCTTGACCGCTTGGACAACCCCGCCAATGTTCAGATACCAGACGAAGGCTACCGGGAAGAGGATTACCGGGACTGCTATTGCCAGTGCCACTACGAATTCAACCGCCATTGTTGTTACCTCCTTTCCAGTTTTTCCTCCTTATCTCTACCATTAGCTTAGCATTCTGGGTACGGCGGTGACTTCCGCAGTAACAACTATTTTTACTTTCCGAAAACGCCTAAATTTATGTGCTTACTTGTAGCATTTTTACTTAGGGGAATTTATCTGCAACTAGGCAGGAATGCCTATTCGTGGTGAGCAAAAAGGATTAAAAACGATGCATCACGACTACGGCTGGCAGACTATTACCATCACGTCAAAAACTTGAGAGAATTACCGGTCTTCGGTCAATCTATTGGGGCTTTTCGGCGGCTTCTCTGGCTTCCGTCTTCTCCGCTACTTTCTGGGGCTCTTTCCCGGAGCCCGGTGAAGCTGGAGTTCAGAGGCTGGCTATCTTTTTGAACAAGTCTTTTAGACCCTGACTCTCCTCTCACACTATCGGACTAAAACGCAGTCCTTCAGGATGATATTCCTTTCGCAGCCATTATATTTGCCCTGAATTGTCAGCCTCTCGCCTGGGGTCAGACGGCGCAACTGGTAAGCCAGCTTCTTATCAAAGGTGCCGCGGACATTCCACATATCGCCCCTTTCGGCGGTAG
>CAZCEF010000103.1:2104-4644 GCA_964497695.1 uncultured Dehalococcoidaceae bacterium
GGTACAGAGCGAAGGAGGCGGTCACATGGGCAAGAGTTCAACCGGGCTTGACGAGAACATGGCTGGGGCATTAAGTTATCTCTTCTGGTGGGTCAGCGGGCTGATATTCGCCTTGCTGGAAACACAAAGTAAATTTGTCCGTTTTCATGCCATACAATCAATTTACGTCCTTGGCGTCATCAATTTATCCGCTATCATCCTCGGCTGGATTCCTTTCTTCGGTGCGGTGCTGAGCTGGATAATCTGGTCAATTGGCGTTGTCCTCTGGATTATTTTGATGGTCAAAGCCTATCAGGGCGAGATGTTCAAGTTACCTTGGGCGGGGCAACAGGCGGAGGCGTGGGTAAACCGACTGAAGTAGTCTGGGAGTGACGAAATGGACGCAATGGAAGCTATCCTCACCCGAAGGAGTATCCGCCGCTATACTGACGACCCCGTGCCGGAAGAAGTTGTCCAGCAGTTGTTAAAAGCGGCAATGAGCGCCCCCTCGGCGTCAAACCAGCAGCCGTGGCAATTCATCGTGATTGACGACCGCAAGATTCTGGACGAAATACCACGGTTTCATCCCTATTCCAGCATGCTCCGCGAGGCAAAGGTGGCGATTCTGGTCTGCGGCGATGTCACCCGGGAAGCGTTTAAGGGCTACTGGATTCAGGACTGTTCCGCCGCCACCGAGAATATTTTGATTGCGGCGCGGGCACTCGGACTGGGGGCGGTGTGGTTGGGCATTTACCCCCGTGAAGAGCGATTCAAGAAAATGCAGGCACTGCTGAAGCTGCCGGAGCACATCGTCCCGCTATCGCTGGTGTCAATCGGTTATCCCGCCGAGACCAAGCCGCCGTCAAATCGCTTTGACCCCTCCCGAATCCACCGCAACGGCTGGTAGGGCTCTACTTTCTCCTTACCGCATATCTGATGAGCGTCTTGACAACTTTAGCATCCGGCTTGGTGAGATATTCTTCCTCATGCATGCCGGCAATCTCGTAGCCGTTATCCATGATGAACTGGTGCAGGCGCTGGATGGTGGGCGTCTCCTGGTCGTAAGGTCCGAGGTGCAGAATCTGAGCGACGGTGCCGTATTGCCACGTCTCAACCTTGACCTCCGTGCTGGGGACTTTCTGGGGCAGAGTGGTTACATCTTCCGGGATGGGTATGCCCACGATGATTGTCCATTTGTCTTTGGGAACGAGGTGGGCATCCGGATAGCGGCCACGCAAGGCGCCGACTTTGAAATCGGGCAACCCCTGTTTCTTGCGGGCGAACTTGAGGGTATAGACCGACCCATAAAGGGCGGGCATCAGGTCGGCAAAGACCTTATCCGGCGCCCCAACGCCTCGGACGACCGCCATCTTCTGCGCTGGCATTTCCATGATTTTGGGGTCGGTGGCTAATTTACGTGGCGACATAAGACACCTCCTTATTATTGCTCTCCCTTACACCACCGCCATTCCGATGAAAATCGGAATCCAGTAATCCCGTGTCAGGCACGGGAGACAATTTCCTCATATAAATCCCTCCACTCAGGATTCTCCTTTTCAATCAATTCTATCTTCCATTTCCGTTTCCATTCCTTGATGCGTTTTTCCCTTTGCCGTGCTGAATCAAAGTCCTCACACTCTTCAAAATAGACAAGTCTGTGAACACCATATTTGTTAGTGAACCCTTCTACAAAATCATTCTTATGCTCATAGACCCGCCGTATCAAGTCATTCGTCACGCCAACATACAGCGTACCGTTGAGCTTACTGGCTAATATGTAGACGTAATACGTACTCATTTTACTGGTTCCCGACTTCCGTCGGGATGGTAAGGTGATTGTTGTCCTTTTCATTGGAAACAGCCGAAAAGTTATTTCAGTCTCTTGTTGGCTTCCCTTATGGCTTTAGACCATCCCAAAACTATATCATTCAAGCTCGTCCAAGAGCCGTGCAGTGTTCTAACAAGTTCTTCAAGGGTCACAAAATTCTCTTCAATGACTCTTTTTGGACTTGCAGCATTTATTCCAAGTGGCCGTAGTTCATTAGCGTGTTTTAGGACGCTTCGGGAGTCTGTAGTTATGAAATAGTCCCACCCTCCAGCAAACGATTGGCAAATATGGAGAATATCATTTCTTGACGTAATGATTAATGAAACTTGGTTGTAAAGGTGCTCGGGTACCTGCTTCGGTTCATATGGAATGATCTTTTGCTTAAGAAGCCTATACGTATCAAGTAGGAAATTCTTCTCGTCCTTTTCTATTGCGTTTTTGGCAGTCATCTTTGATATTTCTTCAAACATAACAGGCGAGGAACCGAACTCTAAGTCCCATTGGTCACTCAAATCAAGTAGATAGTATAATGCTACATATTCATAAATCCATTTGCCTCTAGGCTTTTTAATATCCCTTCGCCTTAGACTGCCCAGCGAATCAGCTTGAAATATAACCCATATGTCGTTCACAATAGTAGTGTCTAAATATAATCGCATGTTTGCATTTTGATCCTCATCGTTGTTGCTACTCACTCCCCTCTCCCACCACCTTCTCCCCATACTCCATCAGC
>CAZCEF010000104.1:0-4637 GCA_964497695.1 uncultured Dehalococcoidaceae bacterium
CCGGCGCTACCGATTGCCACCGTGGCGACCGGAATGCCGGCCGGCATCTGGACAATGGAGTAAAGGGCATCCACGCCTTTTAGCTCACTGCTGGCAAGCGGGACACCAATGACAGGCAGGGTGCTCCAGCTTGCTAGGACCCCCGGGAGGTGGGCGGCGCCCCCCGCCGCCGCAATGATGACCTCGTAGCCTTTATCCCGTGCCGAAAGAGCGAACTGACGGGTTTTCTCTGGGGTGCGATGGGCTGAAATGACATTAACTTCATAATCAATACCCAGTTGAGTCAAGACTTCCAGGGTCGGTTTGAGCGCTTCAGTGTCCGACTTTGACCCCATAACCACAGCGACTAGTGGCATATTAACTACCTCACCCCCTTTATGTCTTTATCAGCGCAATATCCTTGCGGTAATGAGCACCTTCAAAGCTAATTCTGGAAATATTTGAGTAGACTTTTTTTCTGGCTTCGGCAATGGTCCTGCCGGTGGCGACTACCGTGAGCACTCTCCCACCATTGGTCACCACCTGCCCCGAAGCCGACTTCGTTCCGGCGTGGAAGACCATAATTTCTTGGTCTATGCCATTTAGTCCAGTGATGGGGAAGCCAGTCTTATAGCTACCCGGATAACCCGCGGACGCCATCACTACCCCGACGCAGGCATCCTCACGCCACTCAATATTCATCTTTCCCAGCCTATTATCAAGGATAGCCAGAATAATTTCCACCAGGTCAGTCTTGAGTCGCGGCAAAATGACTTGTGCTTCTGGGTCGCCGAAGCGGGCATTAAATTCCAGCACTTTGGGTCCAGAGGGGGTAATCATCAGCCCGCCGTAAAGCACTCCCCTGTATGGTCTACCTTCGTCCGCCAGTGCTTTTATTGCCGGCGCCATAATCGTCTCCAGTACCTGCTTTTCCAGGGTGGGGGTAAGGAAGGAGGGCGGACTGTAACTGCCCATACCGCCGGTGTTAGGTCCTTTATCGCTGTCAAAGACCCGCTTGTAGTCGCAGGCTGGCACCATCGAGACGACCGCCTTGCCGTCAGTGAAAACGAAGGCGCTCATTTCTTTACCCGTCAAAAACTCTTCAATGACCACCTTGTCGCCGGCTTTGCCCAGTGTTTTCTGCTCCATTATGCTGGAGAGCGCTTCCAGAGCTTTGGGAATTGTCTCGGCGATAATCACGCCCTTGCCTGCCGCCAGCCCGTCCGCCTTGATGACGATGGGCGGCTTCTGCTGCCCGACGTATTTTTCGGCTTCGCGAAAATCAGAGAAGCTGGCACTGCAGGCGCAGGGGATATTGTATTTTTGCATCAGTTCTTTGGCGAAGACTTTGCTCGTCTCAATCTCGGCAGCGGCTCTGGTGGCGCCAAAAATGGGCAATCCTTTTGCCGAGAATTTATCCACAATACCCTCTGCCAGCGGCGCCTCCGGACCGACCACGGTGAGGTCTATTTTGTTCTCCTGAACTGCTTTAATTAAGGAATCAACATCCGTGGGACTGATATTCAGGTTATGGGCAATCTGCGCCGTGCCCGCATTCCCCGGGGCGGCAAAGACCTCTTTCACTCTGGGGCTTTGCGCGACTTTCCAGACCAGCGTATGCTCTCTCCCCCCACCCCCGACCACAAGAATTTTCAGTATTCACCCCCTCAAGATGTTTCAGTTGGAACGGCTGCTTTCTTTTTGATAGCTAGCACTATGGTACCCACAGCACCAACTAGAAAGCCTATTGGGCAGACAATGAGTGCTGTGATAAAGAAGACAGGCTCTTCGGTGTGAAATAGAGCGCTAACCACATTGTGCAGGACAGCAAAAACAGGCAGTCCTACGACGGAAGCTCCGGTTAGGAGCAGGAACCCCTTGAGCATTCCTCCCACTTTTGTCTTGATGGTCAGCACTAGCAATGTCACACCTAGACCGGCGAGGACCGGCCAGGCAACAAAAACGCTGAAACGCACCTGCGACCTTCCGAGTGGTGGAATGAACATCGCACCGGCTGCGATGATAAAAACCCCGACCATTGCCCAGAATATGGACCAGATTAATTTCCCTTTCATTTCACCTCGCTTTCTGATTGATTCTTATCTACCTCACCCCCTGTATCCCCCTCTCCTGAGAGGAGAGGGGGAAATAATCTAAATGACAGACTCACCTCAGGCGATACTTATTAAAAACTATTACTTGATTGTGACTGACCAACTCCCATCAGCACTGATGTTAAGAAGATGGATACCAGGTTGTGGCCCAATGAGTGCGCCTCTCTTAACGCCCACGGCTTTGCTGCCTTTGTAACTTCCTGTCGTATTTACCAGCAGTTCAACGGTTTCACCCGAACTTCTCAAAAGCTCCACGATAAAATTACGAGTTCCATCATGAGTGAAGGTAAACGTAGCTAGCCCTTCGTTCAGTTGGAATGATGAAGAGACGCTATCTCCCTTTCCGGAGAAGCTTTGAGGTAGTCCCGGAGCTGAGCTGAACCGGGGTTGACGAACAGTAATGCTCCAAGAGCCATCAGCTTGGATATTAATTATGTGCACACCTGGTTTAGCTCCCAAAATAGGTTTTTGTTGAACTCCAACGGCTTTAGTTCCTGTGTATTGTCCTATAGTGTTTACCAGTAGGTCAATAGTCTCTCCTGTTTCACTCAGCAGTGTAACAATAAAATTGCGCATGCCGCTGTGGCTCATTTCAAAGGTTGCTATGCCCAGTGTCAATTCAAACTTAGGTGAAATATCGTCGCCATCCCCCTTGTAGGTAACGGGCTCTGGTTCAGGAGGTGGCGCAGGTGTTGGTGTAGGAGTAGGCGCAGGTGTTGGTGCTGGCGCTGGAGTTGGAGTAGGTGTAGGTGTAGGTATTGGTGTAATGACTGGTGCAGGTGCTTGTGCAGGAGCGGGTGCAGCCGTTGGGGCACATGACGCAAGACCGAGTACTATTACAATAAGTAAAGTTTTCAAAATAGTCTGTATCCAGCGCATAGGTACCTCCTGTAAGTGAATTACTCCCACCCTCTACTTGACATAACTCTAAAAACAAATCAAAGCTAACCAGCCCCTAATCAGCTACGAATCTTTTCCCCAAATTTTGAGTTTTGACTTTTGAGCTTTCAACTCTCCTCTCCACCTTCTACTCCCACTCAATCGTTGAGGGGGGTTTGGAGGTTATGTCATAGACCACGCGGTTCACCCCGGGCACTTCATTCACAATGCGGCTGGAAATCCGAGCCAGCAGGTCATAGGGGAGGCGCGCCCAGTCGGCGGTCATGGCGTCTTCACTGGTCACAGCACGAATAGCCACCAGGTAGCCGTAAGTGCGGTAATCACCCATCACCCCCACACTCTTGACATCGGTCAGGATGGCGAAGCTCTGCCAAAGCTGGCGGTAAAGCTTGGCTTTCTTAATCTCATTCATCACGATGAAGTCGGCACTGCGCAGAATCTCCAGCTTCTCCTTGGTCACCTCGCCGATACAGCGAATAGCCAGTCCCGGTCCGGGGAAGGGCTGGCGCCACACCATTTCCTCCGGCATACCAAGCTCCAGCCCAACCTGCCGCACCTCGTCCTTGAACAAATAGCGGAGCGGCTCAATCAGTTTCAGAGTCATCTTTGCTGGCAGACCACCGACGTTATGATGGGTCTTGATTTTAGCCGAGGCTTTGCTCACCGAGGAAGTGCTCTCAATAACATCGGGATAGAGCGTGCCCTGCGCCAGGAAGTCCACCTTGCCAATCTTCTGCGCTTCTTCCTCAAAGACCTTGATGAACTCATCGCCGATGACTCTGCGCTTCATCTCAGGGTCGGTAATGCCCTTGAGCCGACGGAGAAACCGCTCGCTGGCGTCAACAAAAACGAGGTTCATATCGAGGTGGAGTCGGAAGACGTTCAGTGTCCGCTCCACTTCCTCGCGGCGCAATAGCCCGTTGTTGACGAAGATACAGGTAAGCTGGTCGCCGATGGCGCGGTGGATGAGTGTTGCCACCACAGCGGAATCAACTCCTCCCGAGAGGGCACAGATGACTTTCCCGCGCCCCACCTGCTCTTTGATAAGCCCGATGCTGTCGCTGATGAAGTTGCCCATCGTCCAGTTGCCGCGACAGCCGCAGACGTTGTAGATGAAGTTCTTCAGGATGGTCTTACCTTCCGGCGTGTGGACGACTTCAGGGTGGAACTGAAGACCGTAGATTTTCCGCTCTGGGTTACCGATAACGGCGAAGGGCGAGTTCTCCGTATAGGCGAGAGTGGTGAAGCCGGGCGGCATCGTCTCAATCCTATCGCCGTGGCTCATCCAGACCGGAGTTGACTCCGGCAGACCAGCAAACAATGGAATATCCGAATCGCTCATATAGAGGATAGCGTGTCCGTATTCCCGCTTTGTCGCTGGAGCCACAACACCACCCATCTGCTTGGTGATTGCCTGCATACCGTAACAGATACCCAGGACCGGCAAGCCGCTGTCATAAACGTAGGACGGGGCGAGGGGGGCATTCGGTTCGTAAACGCCGGCGGGACCACCTGATAGAATGAAGCCCTTCGGGTTAAGAGACGCAATCTTTTCCCACAGGGTATCATGGGCAACGAGTTCGCAATAGACCTGAGCTTCACGGACGCGGCGAGCAATCAGCATACTGTACTGCGAACCGAAGT
>CAZCEF010000105.1:0-4521 GCA_964497695.1 uncultured Dehalococcoidaceae bacterium
CTTTACCGCCTGCTGAAGCGCATAAAGACGAATACCAGACCAACAATGACGACGAAGATGATAGCCACGCCCACCCAACCCCAAACTGCCGGGGTTTCCACGGTGACCCTGATGTCCATCTTCGGAGCGACCGTCTGGGTGCCGGAAGCCTGCAGGGAAATGACATAATCACCGGCGATGGTCTCTGGAGGCGGCTTGATATTGACTTCAATAGTGGAGGTGTCCAGAGCAGCGATAGACTCTATCTTGTCCGGTTTGAACTCAATGGTCCAGCCGCTGGGTTTGGTTGAGGAGAAGTTAATCTTATCCACAGCGGCGGTACTCAGGTTGGCTAAATCTACGGAGAAGAAATTATCCCTGCCGGCAGTGGCGTTGGTGTTATAACGTTCGTTCGCCGGGACCATTGCCAGATTGTATTTCGCAGTAATTACTGCCTTCAGGTCCGCAGAGGTCTTGAGTGTGCCGGAATCAGCGCCGAGGGTTATCTTGTATTCGCCAGGGTCGGGGAGGGGCAGAAAGGGCGGCTTGGCGGCAACTCTGATTTTGTCCCCGAAGGTGAAACCCGGTTTCAGGCTGATGGCAGTGAGTTTCTTCTCCTTTTCGTAGGGTGGGGTCATATTCACTTCCCAGTTAGGTGGGGCTTTGGTGGTCAGGTTGAAGACGAGAGGCTGGTCAGTGAGTTTGGCGGCAGTATAGAGGAACTCCACCTCAAAGACCAGCTCTTCCCCAGCGATGCCGGTGAGGGTAGGGTACAGGGCGCGTGCTTCAATCTTGGCTTCAACGGCTGGTTTGACAACGGTCACCCTGATTTCCGCCTTCACCGGTGCAATGCCATCAGCAGTGGCAATGAGGGTGACGAAAAAGTCGCCGGCATCAGCATCAGGGGGCAATATTATTGTGGCATCAACTCTCTTTGTCTCGGACAGGTCAAGAGACGCCACTCGGTCAGGGTCAAACTCAACAGTCCAGCCTTTCGGACGTTCAGAGGTGAAAACGATATTGGTCGCTCTAGCGTTTCCGGTGTTTTTGACGTTCATCGTGAAGATACCTTGTTTGGCGGTGGTATAGATCTCGGTATTGTACTTGCCTCCGTCAGGGGTGAACGTTAGTGTCGTGCTCTGAGCAAAGACAGTACTCAGCGGGGAAATTGCCAGTAAACCAACTAGCAGCAAAAGACAAATAATCCGTGCAATCTTCATTCTTACCACCTCATTGAAAACTTTGCTTTTTTGATGTTGACTGTTTTTATATTACAACAATTCAGTTTTTTTGTTCAAATCAGCTTCATGTAAAAATGACTTTCATCCTGCCAGGAACTCTCTGATTTTGCTGGCAAAGGCGGGTAGCACTTTCCGCCAGTCGCCCACTACGCCAAAGCGGGCTGGCTTGAAGATATTTGCCTCCGGGTCTTTATTAATGGCAACAATGTTCTTGCTGGCGGAGCAGCCTGCTAGGTGCTGGCTTGAGCCCGAAATGGCGACGGCAATATAGAGTTCCGGGGCGATTATCTTTCCGGTAAGCCCGATGAGTAAAACATCTGGCACCCAGCCATTATCACAGGCGGGACGGCTGGCGCCCACCGCTCCTTTGAGCAATTTAGCCAGTTCCTCCAATTGTTTGAAGCCCTCGGTGCCACCAATCCCTCTGCCACCGCCGACGACCACGCGGGCATCCTCCAGTCTTACCCCTGCCACGGTTTGGGCAACTTTTTGCAGAAGCCTAGTTTTAATGGTGGCTGGGTCAATGTCAACTTTGACCGCTATAACCTCACCCTGTCGGGAGAGGTCACGGGGGGGAGGAGACATTGTTTTGGCGCGGACGGTGGCTATCTGGAGATAAAAGTCACTGGTGAAAATGGCCTGAGCATTGCCGCCGTAAACTGGCTTGGTTTGAAGCAATTGCTTTGTTTCGGGGTCAATTGCCAGGTCAACGCAGTCCATGGTGGCAGTCGTCTTCAGTCGGAAGGCTAGCCTTGGCGCTAGGTCCCGCCCGATGGCAGTCTGCCCCATTAGTAAAACCTGCGGCATCATCTGACTGATGACCTTTTCCATAGCCAGCAAATAGGCATCCGTCTGGTAATCTTTCAGCAGAGGGTTCTCAATAACATAGACCCGGTCGGCACCGGAGGCGATGGCTTCTGTGGCTAAGCCCCTCACCTCACTGCCCACCAGAATGGCGCTGAGTTTCTGCCCCAGGTCATTGGCTAGTTTGCGCCCCCAGCCGAGAAGTTCAGCGGTAATGCCAGCCAGCCTGCCATTGCTGGCTTCGCCAAGGACCATTACCCCTTTGAATTCTGCCATTTGATACTCCAGTCTACCACCCTCAGATTAAGAATCTATTAAGAAATGCTTAGAATATGCTTAGATTAAAGCAACTTGGCTTCCTTCAGTTTAAAAGCCAGATTAGCGCCGGCTTCCTCTGGGCTCTGCCCGCCAATAAATTCGCACTTGCCTTCACGGACGGGCTGAAAAAGTTTTACCAGCCGGGTGCGCCGACCCGCCGTCCCAATTTGGGACAGGTCAACGCCAATATCCGCCGGTTTCCAGACAATCGGCTCAATCTTCTTGGCAGTCATAATCCCCTTGATGGTGGGGTAGCGTGGCTGGCCGAGCTCATTGGTTACCGTAATTAAGGCGGGGAGGGGTGTCTCAATTACTTCATAGCCATCGGCTACCACCCGCTCAACCCGGGCTTTGCTGTCACCAATCTCTATCTTCTTTGCCACTGTAACGCTGGGCAGCCCAAGAATTTCAGCAACACCTGAGCCCACCTGCCCGGCATCCCAGTCAGACGCCTGCCGACCGCACAGGATTAGGTCGTAGCTACCAATCTTCTTTATCGCCATTGCCAAAGCATAAGCAGTTGACCAGCTATCCCCACCAGCAAAGGCTTCGTCATCAAGCAAAATTAATTCGTCGGCGCCCATTGATAAGGGCTTTTTGACCACCTCCGGGAGCAAGTCGGCGCCGAGACTGAGAACGGTAATTTTAGCCGGCTGTTTGTCCTTAATTCGGAGAGCGGCTTCTACTGCGTGCTCATCAAAGGGGCTGATGACCGATGTGACGCCCGGTCCCGGCACCATGCAGTTGGTGGTGGGGTCAATCTTGAAGCTGGCGGGTGGGGCTTCCGGGTCAACCACCTGTTTCACGCAGACGATTATGTTCATCGCTAATTCCTAATTTAAGTATTGGGCGGGATTAAATGGCTCGGCTTCGGCACTGCGTCCGTTGACGATGAGGTCAGCCATAATCCGGCCAACAGCCGGGCTCCACTGGATACCGAAGGCACCCAGCCAGAGGGCAACATAGACGTTGTCCCAGCCCGGCAGACGGCCCAGCATCGGTTCGCCGCCGGTGGGGTGCCAGGTGCCGAGGGCCGCCCGGTGTTCAATCAATCTGGCTTCTTCCAGAACAGGAACGGTCTTAACACCAGCCTCCATCACCGAGAGGCGGAACTCCTCCGTGGGTCGGTCATCAAAATCGACGACGTCCAGTTCCAGACGGCCGAGTATCACTTTGCCATCGACTTTGGGGACGATGGCTACACCGCACCCTTGGCTGCTGGAGACGCGGTAGGGGGCAAAGCGGTGTGGTAACTCAACGACAAGGCACTGGTCGCGGATGACTCTGGTAGGGATTTTTCGGCCCAGTTCGGCAGCCAGTTTTCCTGTCCACGGGCCTGCCGCCAGGACAAATATATCACCTTTGGCCTCTTTGGAGTTCGTGACAACTGAGGTTACTCTGGAGCCTCTGGTGTGAAAGCCTTTGGCCTCGCCCTGGCGGATGGTGGCGCCTTTAGCTTCGGCGGCTTGCGCCAGTCCGAGCGCATATCGGTACGGTTCAACCTGATGACCGGGCCAGAGAATACCGCCCCGAACCCCTGACGCCACATCCGGAAATCGGGCTCTGACTTCATCAGCCGCAATCCAGTCAAGCTCGAAGCCCTCTTTTTTTAATTCAAGCACTCTACCCTTGAGGTAGCTTTCCTCGTTTTCATCGAATACGGCGCAGAGAACAGGGAGTTCACCATAGCCAATGTCCACTCCGCCTACCTCTTTCAATTCGCGGGCGAGGGAGGGGAAACGTCTGATACCCTCGGCGGATAGTGGAAGGCAACTGCGCATACTGCCCTTCGAGACCAGGTTGCCTTCGAAGGAGAGGATGAGGTTGACCGGCGGCGAGACGACGCCCCACGCCTTGCCCGAAGCCTGGCAGGCGATGGAATCCCTTTCAACTATTTGGGAGGTCATGCCCAGCTTGGTCAG
This sequence comes from uncultured Dehalococcoidaceae bacterium, assembly GCA_964497695.1. GTDB lineage: Bacteria > Chloroflexota > Dehalococcoidia > Dehalococcoidales > RBG-16-60-22 > JBGOXU01. Next base: position 4,265 of record CAZCEF010000105.1, read on the forward strand.
GTGGTAGGCGATGGAGCAGCCGGTTACGCCGCCACCAATTATAACTATGTCAGACATGGAGATTTCATTCAAAAAGACTTTTCGTTGCTAATTTAGCAATCGGACTAGCTGGCTGTCAAGCAGAGGCTCGCTTGGTTTTTATTCAATAAGAAGAAACCCATAACGATTTTGTATAGCGTCCCTGGTTTGGAGAACTTCACACGGTAATCCTAATGCTCGTGCTGTCTTATACGTATCTATACCAAACATCTGGTCAC
>CAZCEF010000106.1:0-4421 GCA_964497695.1 uncultured Dehalococcoidaceae bacterium
AAATATTTTAGGAGATATGCCACTGCTTCAAGCCCACGGACTGGCTCCCGATGGGCTAAAGTAGCTTAAGGGTCTGCGGCTCCAGCTCAAGGCTGACATTCAGGGCTTTAGGGGAGTGGGTGAGGGTGCCAACCGAGATAATATCCACCTCTGCCATAGCGGCAGCACGGACATTATCCAGGGTAATCCCGCCCGAAGCCTCTGTCTTGACATGGCTCGGTAGCAAGCCCACCACGCGGCGAATTTCTTCGGGAGGCATATTGTCCAGCATAATCATATCGGCACCGGCTGCGGCGGCATCCATTGCTTCCTGAGCGTTAGTGGCTTCCACCTCCACCCAGATGCCCTTGGGAGCGTTCTGTTTGGCTTTGGCAACGATTTCCTTCAGGCTCATGCTGATAGCCCGCAGGGCGACCAGATGGTTGTCCTTGATTAAAATACCATCGCCAAGGTGGAGTCGGTGATTCTTGCCTCCCCCCATCCGCACCGCATATTTTTCTGGCAATCTCATACCCGGGGTAGTCTTGCGGGTATCAACAATATTTGCTCTTAGACCCCTGACTTTAGCCACATACTTGGACGTTGTTGTCGCCACGCCGCTGAGCCTCTGGACAAAGTTCAGTGCTGTCCGCTCCGCCTTGAGAATGCTGATGACGGCGCCGGAAACGTTAGCGACAATGTCCCCGGGTTTAACTTTCATTCCGTCCTTAATCAGAATCTCAATCTTGAGGGAGGGGTCAACACGTTGAAAGACTCTTGCGGCAACCTCCAGCCCAGCGATTATGCCCTCTTCTTTGACCAGCATATAGGCTTTTCCCTGGAGGTCGGGTGGAATTAATATATCGCTGGTGAGGTCACCCTGACCCAGGTCTTCGGCTAATGCTAGCTCAATGATTTTATCAATCTGTTCTTTAGGGGTTAATCTTGGTATCGCCATCTTTTTCCTCTACTTAACGGTGAAAACGATGTGCCGCTGCCACTCAGCGGAGGTCTGGGGAAAATCAGAGCGAAAGTGGGCACCCCGGCTTTCCTCTCTTAGTAGGGCAGCTTCGGTTACGAGCCGACCGGTCAGGATGAGATTATGCAGTTCATGGGAAGGGCGGTCGGTGGGGGGGGGCAGGGTTTTTTGCCAGGCGGCTAGGGTATCTGCTACTCCAGTTAGCCCTTCTTTATTGCGGATGACACCCACTTTGTCCCAGTGTAACTGTTGCAGGGCAGCCAGGCTTGGTTTAGAAGCTCGTTTTGGTGGCTGGCGCTGATTGAGCCGAAAGTGGCTCTCCATCCTCTTGGTAACATTCTCCTCTTTATTGCCCTTTGCTGTTTTCTCCACAATTCTCTTGCTGAAAACAATTACTGCCAGCATTGAATTTGAGGCAAGCCGGTTGGCACCGTGAACCCCGGTGCAGGCAACTTCGCCAGCGGCAAAAAGCCCGGCAATATTGGTCTCGCCCCAGGTATTAGTCTGCACCCCGCCCATCATATAGTGAGCAGCGGGCGCTACCGGGATTAGCTCCTTGGTAATATCCAGACCGTGGTCTAGGCAGAACCGATAAATCTGAGGGAAACGGGTGGTGATAAGCTGGGGTGGCAGGTGGGTAACATCAATGAAAACACTATTGGAGCTGGTCTTCTTCATTTCATAGAGTATGCTCCGGGTGACGACGTCCCGGGGTGCCAGCTCCCCCTGCGGTGTGTAATCGGTCATAAAGCGGTACCCATTTATGTTGCGCAGGATACCTCCCTCACCCCTTACCGCCTCAGAAATCAGAAAGGGGGGCACACCGGGGAGGTGGAGGGCAGTGGGGTGGAACTGGTAAAACTCCATGTCTATAATCTCAGCGCCAGCTTTGAAGGCAAGGGCAACACCATCACCAGTAGCTATCTCCGAATTGGTCGTGAACTTGTAAAGTTGCCCGGCGCCGCCAGTTGCCAGAATCAGAAATTGGCACCCAAACTCTTCAGTTGAACCGGTGCGACAGTCTAAAGCCCTGACACCTCTGGCTGTTTTCCTTGCCACCAGTATGTCGGTTGCCAGGGTGTCCTCTAGGACGCGAATTTTGGCGGCGCGGACACGGCGGCTGAGCGTAACCTCAATGCGCTCGCCAGTGGCATCACCGCCGGCGTGGAGGATGCGGGGGACACTATGGGCGGCTTCCAGAGTGAGGGCAATTTCACCGTTGACGGTATCAAAAGGTACACCAAATTTGACCAGGTCAGCAATGCGAGCCGGGGCTTCGTTGACTAGTATACGTACTGCTTTCTCGTCACACAGACCTGCCCCCGCCGCAATGGTATCTTTGAAATGAAGCTCGGGAGTATCGTTCTTGCCAATGGGGGCGGCAATGCCTCCCTGGGCGTGCCGGGTATTACAGTCCTCAATACTGCCCTTGGTGATAACCAGCACGCTGCCGTGCTCCTTTGCCAGCAGGGCGGTATAGAGCCCGGCGATACCGCTCCCAACTATGATATAGTCATATTGCATCAGTCTTATTGCTTCGCCTGTCTGCCAACGATACTGCTCTTGGCGATGCGAATGGTCGCCCCTGATTCTACCTTCATCACGACGGTATTCTCGTCAATGCTTTCAATTTCGCCGTAAATCCCACCGGCAGTGACCACTTTGTCGCCTTTCTGTAGTTCTTGAACCATCATCTGGTGTTCTTTCTGCCTTCGGCGCTGGGGTCGTATCATCAGGAAATAGAAGACGGCAAAAATCAAAGCCAGGAAAATAATGAGCGTCCAGTCAAAACCCTGCTGGGCGCCTTCCGGTGGTGCCTGTTGGGGAACGCAGCCGCTGAATGAAGCGAGGAAAGTGATAAGTAACCCGACGACCAGTCCTAAACGTAGCATTTGCCCTCCTTACTATTGACCATTAACAACTCTGCCCTGTAACGACCACGGGCTGGTTTTTTCAATCTTGATATTCACCAGCTTGCCAAAGTAATCGTTTTTATCGCTGAAGAATACTAGTTTATCAGAGCGAGTCCGGCCCTGCCACTTTTCCTTGGCATTATTATCTACGAGTACTTCCACCGTTGTGCCGAGCAACTTAGCATTTATCTCGGTGGCGACTTTTTCCTGAAGACGCTCCACGATGCTGAGGCGGGCTTTCTTCTTTTCAGGCGGGACATTATCCATGAATTCCCGGGCGGCGATGGTGCCAGGTCGCGGCGAATAGGCAGCGATGTGGACAGTATCAAATCTTATCTCGGCAAGTAAGTCAACCGTTTCCTTAAATTGCGCCTCGGTCTCGGCAGGAAAACCGACAATGACATCAGTGCTGAGAGCGATTTCCGGGATTTTGTCTCGTATTCTGGCGATAAGTTGACGGTATTGCTGTATGGTGTAGCCCCGCCGCATCGCCTTCAAAATCCCGTTACTGCCCGCCTGCACCGGGAGACTGAGGTGTTCGCAGACTTTGTCCAGACTGGCAATGGCATCAATTAATCTATGGCTTATATCTTTGGGGTGGTTGGTGAGGAAGCGGATGCGTGCCAGCCCGGCAATCGGGTTCAATTCCGCCAGTAAGTCAGCCAGGTCTGGTTTGTCCGGCAGGTCATGCCCGTAGGAGTCAACATTCTGTCCCAGCAGAGTAACTTCTTTAGCCCCACGCCGCACCAGTTCGCTTACTTCACAAACTATCTCTGATACCTGGCGGCTTCTTTCCCGACCCCGTCGGTAGGGGACAATGCAGTAGGCACAGAAGTTGTTACAACCCTGGATGATGGGGACATAGACGCAGGGAGAAGGGTGGGTAGGTAAGACTGACGTAGAACTGGTGACTTCAAGCCAGGGCGGCAACATTCCCGGTTTGAAGAAGTAGTTGACATAAGGGAATATACTTTTAAGATGGTCGGTGTCAGAGTTCACAAAACAGCCAGTAACTGCCAGGATTTTTTCCGGGTAGCTCTGTTTCAAGTGCTTCAGCGACTTTATTTTGTTAATAATTCGGTTTTCGGCGCTTTGCCTCACGACGCAACTATTGAGCACAATAATATCGGCATCATCAGGTGTCTCGGAAGCGGTGTAGCCGGTCTGCTCTAGGCAGCTGCTGATTCGCTCCGACTCTGCCTTGTTCATCTGGCAGCCAATTGTCCAGATATAATAATGTGACATCGCTTTGGGTAAAAATGACCACCTTTTGGTGGGTTAGTTTTCAAAATAAGAGGGATTATGGCGGAGGGAGTGGGATTTGAACCCACGACCCCGGTTTCCCAGGGCAAGCGCTTAGCAGGCGCCCGCACTAGACCACTATGCGATCCCTCCTCAATTTGCCTTTGACATAATTAATATATCACAACCCTCCCTTTTGCTCAACCTGAGTGTTTGGAGAAATGGCTCCCGAGCTTTTGATTCTCTTGAATAGTACTCTTTCCTAATTCTAGAAAGGGGCAAATTGAAGTCTTCATTTATTAAAGGGG
>CAZCEF010000107.1:0-4370 GCA_964497695.1 uncultured Dehalococcoidaceae bacterium
GTCTTTTCTGTGGTCATTCTAAACTCCTTAAGGATGTTACCCAAAGATGATAATGACAGCCATTATTACCAGAATACCTGCGCTTATCTTTGGCAAGTACTTCTCGTAGCGTATAAATCTCGGCCTCAGATAATCATAGATTTTGACACTGATGAGTGTGATTCCGACCAGCGCAACAGCGACCGAAAGTCCGTATAGTAGCATAAGCATAAAAGCATTAACGCCGCCCGCTACTAGTGCCAGCAGGGCAAACTCCTCCTCGTGGGCAAAGCCCAGAACGAAGGCAAATGAAGCTAGGCCTCGGAGGGTCAATACAACTTCTCTGGTATGTTTGTGCCAGTGAGCATGTACCACCGGTCCTGGGTGTTCATGTTCATGTTCGTGCGCGATTTCCAGCTTATTCTCGTGGATGTGCCCGTGCTGTTTCTCCAGCCCATCAACCTTCTCTCTGAACGTCTTATAGGCAAGAAAAAGTAATAAGGCCGCTGCTGGATACTTGAGCCACCGCGGCTGAAAATCAAGCCACGAACTCAGCATAACGTAAGCTATAACTACGGCTATGGAAGATATAAAATGGGCTGATGCGATTATTCCTGAACTGACTAAGCCGCTGAGCAGGGGAGTCTTTTTCCTCGCTGAATATAGCAAAGCGATGGGCCAGCCATGTCCTGGTTCCAGTCCATGTAGAAGCCCAATTATGACCACACCAATATACGCTGGATTGAACATCGATTCTCTCGGAGTAAGTTGATCAGGAGAGTTGCTATTCGACTTTATAGACCAGAGCCACCTCGTCGCAATCGGGGAATTTGGGACAGCGGTAGCACTCCGTCCAGACCTTACGGGGTAGGCTCATTTTGTCCACCTGTAAAAAGCCCATCTTGGCAAAGAAGCCGGGCTGATAAGTCAGGCAGAAGACGGTCTCAATGCCCAGTTCTTTGGCTTCGCTGAGACAGGCTTCAATCAATCTGGCGCCAATGCCTTTTTTCTGGCTGTCCTCGGCAACCGCCATCGATTTTATCTCTGCTAGGTCTGACCAGCTAATATGGAGTGCCGCACAGGCGATGACCTGCTCGTCCTGCCTGGCGACAAAGAAATCACGCAGGTTTTCGTATATCTCGCTTAACGGGCGAGCCAGCATCTCCCCCCTTTCGGCAAAGTAATTAATCAACTTGTGCATCTGGGGAACGTCTTTAATTCTGGCTTTTTCTATCGTGTACAACTATTTCTTTCCTTTCAGTTTTAGCTCCAGCGAGCGGTAGAAAGAGGTCCGCGGATGAATTCTCAAAAAGCGAATGGTACTGGTGCTGAGCTTTATGTTTACCGTGGCGTCATTTGAGAGGGCAAGATTAAGGTGACCATCTATGCTCAGTGATGGCTGATGGACTGCCTTGATATTCAGTTGGACTATGGAGGTCGGTGACAGCACCAGTGAATAGGCTAGGCTGAGGTGCGGCACGATTGGGACAAGCACCATATCACGGGACTGAGGGTGGAGGATGGGTCCGCCTGCCGCCAGCGAATAGCCGGTACTGCCCGTTGCCGTTGCCACAATAACGCCGTCGGCGCGGTAGGTGGTCAATAGCTGTCCGTCAATTCTGGCTTCCACATGGACGAGTCGGGCAAAGGCTCCCCGCGCTACCACCGCGTCGTTCAGAGCGTGAAATACCTTTTCGCCAAGCTGTACTTCCAGCATAGCTCGCTCATCAATCCACCCTTTACCTGCCAGCAAGTTGGGGAGTTCTAGTTCAGCTTCATCAGCGCTTAGCTCAGTCATAAAGCCGAGCGTGCCGAGATTAATGCCAGTAATCGGAGTTTTCCCCGGGACAACCACCTGAGCCGCCCGCAGAATGGTGCCATCCCCGCCCACGCTGAGTAGCAGCTCGGTATCTTTCATCTGGGCACGAGCTTGCTCGGTTTCCCAGGCAGAACTGAGCCAGGCGGAGACGCCCCGTGAGCTTAAAAACTGCTGTAAGTCCTTAGCCTTGTTATACGCGGCGTCAACCTTCGGGTGATAGAGAATACCAACTTTGTCCATAACTCTTACCAGTTCAGATAGGAACAGAAGCAAGTGTAGCAATTACACCTTGAGGTGTCAAGCCGAGAAGGCAAGCGGTTCACCCTTCTTTAACTGAGAAACTTGCTGAAATAGGGTGAGCTCAAGCCCTCTTAAATTTAGATAAGTGCACAGAATTGCTCACCTCGCTCAAGGACAGGGTTGACAACCTGCCCATAAGATGTTGTTAAATATAGTCATACATGTTAGAGGGTAGATGTCCTAAGTGTGGTTCTAGTTACGTGGGGTGGTCACTGCGCTTTCCCCGTAATCAGGCTTGTTCCAATTGTGGCGCCGCTTTAGACATTTACGAGGATGGTAAGCGCATCGCTACTGGTTACTCACCCTTTACTGCCGATAAATACACTATCAAGGCTCCCGATACGACTCCTTCCACTGAAAAGACAAGCGATAATCGCTAACCAGCCTATTTTGAGTTCAGCTTTTCCTCACGGTGTTCTATCAGCCAATACCTGTGCTATAATATTAGCTTAGTTTCGGTTGGTCTATGGTTGGGGAAAGACGCAAGGCAAGGGCAATTGCTCTGCAGGCACTCTACGAAATTGACACCAGTCAGCACAGCGCCGAGAGTGTTCTGGGCCGCCTGCTGAGTGAAGCGGAGCTTGCGGCAGAAAATAATGACTTCGTCCGCGAACTGGTGGGCAAGGTAACCACCAACAAGGCGAAGATTGACCAGCACATTCGGCGGTTTGCCACCGCCTGGCCCCTGGAGCAGATACCACTGATTGACCGGAACATCCTCCGACTTGCAATCTTTGAAATTTTATTTGATAATAAGGTATCAGTTAAGATAGCGATTAATGAAGCTGTCGTCCTAGCCAAGAAATTTGGCAGTGATAGTTCGCCGAAGTTTGTTAATGGTGTTTTAGGTTCAGTCAGTGTTCTTGCCAGGAGGTAAGAGTATCTTAAAGGGAGGCAGAAAGTGGCATACATCTTTGAGCGCATTAAAGCAATAGTTGTGGAGCAGTTGGGTGTTGAACCGGGTGAAGTTGTCCCCACAGCTAGCTTTGTTGACGACCTGGGTGCTGACTCTCTTGATTTGGTGGAACTGATAATGTCTCTGGAGGAACAATTTAGTAGCCCCACCCGTAAAGTTGAAATACCGGACGAAGAGGCGGAAAAAATAGTAACTATTCAGGACGCCATTGATTATCTTAAAGACTTGGGTATTGAGGATGCCTGAGATCCCGCCCCGCCGAATTTAATCGTCTAATGAGTTTTCTGAGTGACCGGTGCCGTAGTCGGTCATTCCTTTTCTTACCTGACGACCTAATCATAGTATCTTCTGGTTTATCACATCCCACTTTCCGTCCATTACGACTTTGACGACTTTAGCCAGCTCAGTTGCAAAATGATATAATGGACTTAGGTCATACTACTAAATAGGGATTTATTCCGGCGCGGACTTGCGCTATTGTATCCTTGTGTCCCGTGAGTCGGGAGAGTAGTTTGGGAGGTGTTTGATGGTTACGAGGAAGATATACCTAATTCTATTCATCTTTGTGTTGCTGGCACTTACCTTTGCTGGCTGTGGGGTGCCTGAGGAGCAGTTTACCGCCCTTCAATCACAGTTGGCTTCGGTACAGGCGGATTATGATGCCAGCAAATCTAAGTTGTCATCGGCGCAGACCGAAATTGAGAAACTGAAGAATGAAGTTACCAGCCAGACAGCGACACTTACGTCGGCGCTTGCTCAGGCAAAGAGTGCCAATGACACCCTTCAGAAACGGGTTGCTGAGCTGGAAGGTAAAGTCGCTGACTATGCCGCGGTGCAGAAAAAAGCCGCCGACCTTGAGAGCAGAGTTAACACCATTCTGGATACCAAGCTGACGCAGTACTATCGGTTTAGCCACAGGTTCTACCACTATGATTGGACAGTTGCCATACCATTAAGGACTTATTTCTACTATAAAGACCTGCCCCGACCGACAAACTATAATGTCATGGTGACTGAGCCGGCTGCCAGTAGCCTGCTGGATGTTTTCGCTCGCTATCTGAGGGATGCCGCCATTACCAATGACTTGCGGAAGACTGACGTCGTTAGCCTGGTGGGGACTTTTACCCGCATGATGCCTCATAATGACAAGGAATTCACGACTCCCTATGATGGTTATCCCCGCTATCCCATTGAAACGCTGATAGAGCAAGGAGGGGACTCGGAAGATACCAGTATTCTGGCTGCCGCCCTGCTAATCAAGGAAGGCTATGATGTAGTCTTGTTTCGCTTTGACCAGCCCAAACACGTGGCGCTGGGCGTTAATTTGCCGACTGCCAGCGGTAGAAGCTGGGAGTA
>CAZCEF010000108.1:0-4367 GCA_964497695.1 uncultured Dehalococcoidaceae bacterium
AAACTACCAATTATATATAACAGACGCAAACATAAGATCCTGCTGAACCACAGGCATATAATAGGAAGGTGTGGACCCTGCGCGTTAGTCAATTGACTCTTTGGCATAAGTTCAAAACTCTCCCTAAAGCTTCTCCCTTTTATGCCCCGCCTCTCACTCCTCCCCCTCTTTAACCTCTTGATTATCGCATCCCATCCCATTTCCCTTACATCTGATATAATTAGTCCGTGAAGCGCGTGCTAGGTCGGATACATGTCTTCATGGCGCCAGGATGGCTGCTGGTCGCCTTCTCTTTCATTCATGTCTTTATCATCCTGTTCCTCTTCAAAAGCGATTTTTGGGGCAGCCTGCGCTATTCCGCCACCGGACTGTACTTCGACTATGCCTCGCAAATGTTTCAGGGCGCGGTGCCCTACCGGGATTTCCCTCTGGAATATCCCCCTCTGGCAATACTTTTTCTGGCTTTGCCCGGGCTCGCTGGCTCTGACCTGAGCGGATATGCCCTCAGCTTCACCGTCGAAATACTTATTTTCGACCTTCTGGGATTATATCTGCTCTTCGCCATATCGCGCCTGAGGGGGCGGCGGGGTGGGGTGGTATTCTCCGTCTATACGCTGTCATTGCTGGCGCTGTGGCCGGTTACCGTCACCAGGTATGACCTGATTCCGGCGATAATAGCTTTGCTGGCAATCTATACCTTCATGCGTGACAAAACCAAGACATCCTGGGCAATCTTAGCAGCAGGGACGATGACCAAGCTCTTCCCGATTGTCCTCGCCCCGCTTTTTCTGCTGTCTTCACTTCTTCACCGTCAGTATGACCGTGTTATTAAAGGCGTGGGCGCTTTTATCCTTACCGCTCTGGCGATTACCATCCCTTTTATCGTGCTCAGCCCACGTGGTCTGGTTGAGTCATTCACCTACCAGACACAACGCGGTCTCCAAGTCGAGAGTCTCTATGCTTCATTGCTCCTCGTGGGTCAGGCTCTTCACCTTATCGAAATACCCCTTGAGTTCAGCTTCGGCTCGGTCAATATTGCCGGACCTCTTGCCGATACCTTAGCCAAGGTATCATTGTTTCTATTACTATTTTCGCTGTTGGTTGTCTACTGGTATTTCTTCAATACGATGCGGGCGGCAAATCACCATAATTCACTGACACCTGGTACCGGAACAGAGGGTCAGCTATTAAACTTCTCATTACTCGCCAGCCTGGTGTTAATCGTTTTTAACAAAGTCCTATCTCCCCAGTATCTTGTCTGGCTGTATCCTATCGTGCCGCTCGTTTCTGGAAAATGGAAGTCCGGCTTGTGGGGGATGTTTATCGCTGCCGCGGTCTTAACCACTTACTTATTCCCTTATCATTATCTGGAACTGTTTGACTTTAACATTACGGAGATAGTTGTTTTGGTCTTAAGAAATGTCCTGCTCGGCGCTATGGTATTACTTTTGGTGAATCGTTTCCGCATTGGCACATAGCGAGTTCAAAGCTGTTACTAAAAGTCTCACCCTTTATACACGGCAACTCACTTCTTTTGCCGTTTTAACCTCTTGAGAATGGCATCCATATAGACTCGCGCCAGGCTTTTGCCGTGAACTCTCATCTGCTCCCGCTTTTTCTGGAGCTTCTTTTCCCGGCGTTCCTGCCTTGTTTCTATGTCTGAGGACTTATCGTTCATCGGACTGTCTTATTTCTTTTTCTCTTCCTCGGCGGCATCCCAGAGCATTTCCGCTGTCTTGGCAGCCACCTTGCCCACCAGCTCAGCGCAATACTTGGGGAATCCCGCTTCCTTGGCTAATTCCGCCTGCCAGGGAATTTTGGAGTCATAGTAAACGCCCATAACCTTGATGCGGATATCACGGCACTTGACCGAGCTGAATTCCTTCTCAAACCATTTGTAGAGTTTGCCGACGAGGAGATAGGCGTCTTTCATCTTGTCGGTATTTTTGATTTCCTCAAGACTGCGCCCGTGTTTCAAGCTTATCATCATGGCAGCGCCGGTCAACGCCCCGCAGACATCATGCATCTGCCCGATGCCCCCGCAGAGCCCGCTCGCCGCCCTGAAGACGTTGGCGTCTCTCATATCAAACGTGTCTTGCAACGCAAGTATGGTGCACTGGGCTCAGCCATGATAGGTGGACTCATATTTCTGTCCCTTATCGTAGGCTTGCTTAACCGCTTTCTCTTTGCTTCTGGGTGCCATTGATTCCTCCTTACTTCTTTATCTCGGCATAGTCAAATTCCTTTCTCAACTCAATGATGCGGTCGCGAAGCAGGGCTGCCTTCTCAAACTCAAGGCTTCTGGCGGCGGCTTTCATCTGTGTCTCCAACTCTTTAATGAGCCGTACCACATCCTCTTTAGCTACCGGAGCTTCGGCAACGTAAGGGGCACGAGTTTCCGCTATCACTCGCACTCTCTCGGTGATGTCTCTGATGGCTTTTCTGATTCCCTGAGGAGTGATGCCGTGCTCGATATTATATGCTTCCTGAATCTGACGGCGGCGCTGGGTTTCTTCTATGGCTGCATCCATAGAGCCGGTGACGGTGTCCGCATACATGATGACGTGTCCGTCAACATGGCGGGCAGCACGCCCCATGGTCTGAATCAGGGCTTCTTTTGACCTCAGGTATCCCTCTTTATCCGCATCGAGGATGGCTACCAGACTTACCTCGGGCAGGTCAAGTCCCTCACGCAGCAGATTGATACCGACCACAACATCGTAAACGCCAAGTCGGAGGTTGCGCAATATCTCCACTCTTTCCAGGGTCTCAATTTCGGAGTGGAGGTAGTGGGTCTTTATCCCCATTTCAATCAGGTAGTCCGCCAGTTCCTCCGCCATACGCTTGGTCAGGGTGGTTACCAGGCAGCGCTCTCCTTTGTCAACGCGGGTTTTAATCTGGTCGAGGAGGTCGTCAATTTGCGCCTTTGTTGGCTTGACTTCAACGGTGGGTTCAAGGAGACCGGTTGGTCTGACCAGTTGTTCCGCCACCTGCTGGCTGTGCTCATATTCGTATTCGGATGGCGTTGCTGAAGTATAGACCACCTGGTTGATGTGCTCGTTGAACTCTTTGAAATTCAGGGGGCGGTTGTCCAGTGCCGATGGCAGCCGAAAACCGTATTCGACCAGAGTCTCCTTACGGGAGCGGTCACCGTGGTACATGCCTCGAATCTGGGGCAGGGTCATGTGCGATTCATCAATGAAGAGAAGATAATCATCGGGAAAATAATTTAGCAGTGTCCAGGGGGGACTCCCCGGAGCCCGTCCCGAGAGGTGGCGGGAATAGTTCTCCACAGCATGACAGTATCCTGCTTCTCGGAGCATTTCTAAATCGTAATTGGTGCGCGACTCCAGCCGGGCGGCTTCCAGCAATTTGCCCTGCGCTCTGAGCTCAGCCAATCGCTCTTCCAGCTCCTGTTCAATGCTCTTAAGCGCCAGCGTTAATTTATCGTGAGAAGTAACAAAGTGTTTGGCGGGGTAGATATCCACCGAGTCCAGTTCGCTCAATAGCTCACCGGTAAGCGGGTCAATCTGAACGATTCGGTCAATGTCATCGCCGAAAAATTCAAGGCGCAGGGCTAAGTCCTCGTAAGACGGCTGTATTTCCAGGGTATCGCCGCGGACACGGAATTTTCCTCTAGTGAAATCAATATCGTTGCGCTCGTACTGCATGTCTACCAGCTTGCGGAGGAGCTTTTGTCGGTCGTAATTTTCACCGCGTTTCAGGCTGACGACAAAGCTGCGGTATTCTTCAGGTTCACCCAGGCTGTAGATGCAGGATACCGAGGCGACAATCAGCACATCACGTCGCTCAAAGAGGGCGCGGGTGGCGGAGTGGCGCAGCTTATCAATCTCCTCGTTGATATCAATCTCTTTCTCGATGTAGGTATCGGTGCGGGGAATATAGGCTTCCGGCTGATAGTAATCGTAGTAGCTGACGAAGAATTCCACGGCATTGTGAGGGAAGAACTCCCTGAACTCGGTGGCTAACTGGGCAGCCAGGGTCTTGTTGTGGCAGATGACCAGGGCGGGTCGCTGCACCCGCTCAATCACGTTAGCCATGGTGAATGTCTTGCCGCTGCCAGTAACCCCGAGCAGTGTCTGGTGCTCATAACCCTTTTCTAAGCCCTCCACCAGCTTGTCCACCGCCTGGGGCTGGTCACCGGTCATCTTAAAATCGGAAACGATTTCAAACTTAGGCATAATAAACCTGCTGAAAAGTTATTCTACAAATAGTATATCTTTTTTGCTCTGCTGGCTTCAATTTTAGTTATTATCTACCTCACCCCCTTTGTCCCCCTCTCCTTGAAAGGAGAGGGGGAGGAAATAAAAAAGAGAGGCAAAACCTCTCTTGGAGTATTCCGATGC
>CAZCEF010000109.1:0-4352 GCA_964497695.1 uncultured Dehalococcoidaceae bacterium
CACCGTATACTTTGGGCGGTGCGCCAAACTGAAGATACAGGTCATCAACATACTTAATCAGGGCACTGGCTTTTTCCTGACTAAAATACTCACGAAAGCGACCCCCAATCTCGGAAGATAACACCAGCTTGCCATCGCTAAAGGCTCCCGCCCCACCTAACCCACAGACCAGATTACATGGCGAGCAGGTGAGGCAGAGTTTGCACCCCGTATCGCGGACAAGGCACTGGCGCTTATCAATATCCTTGCCCTTTTCAATGAGGAGAATAGCCAAATCAGGCGATTGCGATAATTCCAGGGCGGCAAAAATCCCCGCCGGACCACCCCCGACAATAATGACATCGTATTTCTTATTCATATTAACTACTAACCCCCATTCTCAGCCCAATTTTCATTCTATAACCCCTCCCTTCAAGCGTCAAGGAAAGGTAATACTAAAGTGCCCCTGAAACTTGAACTAAAAGAGTATTGACATTTGCCATTTGGCAAACTACAATAGCAAAGCAGGAGCAGTATTCTAATGGCTGTTACTGACCTGGGCAAAATACTGAAACAGCAGAGAATAGCAATACCGCTGACCCTGCAAAAGCTGGCAGCCCTATCGGGGGTATCTTCATCTCACCTCGGCCGAATAGAGCGGGGCGAACGGTTCCCTTCCGCTCACATACTGCGCAAGATTGCCAAACCCCTTGGATTTGATGAGGATGAATTGTTCACTCTGGCTGGCTTCCTATCGCCGCCAACCCCAGGTGTAGGTGAGGAGAAGGAACCGGGCTATGTTGCCCGCTATCTGGACCCCTATGTCGCCAACATACTTTCCCAAGAGCCGGTGGAGATACAAAGGGCTGTTATTGGTATTCTGGCTATTCTCAAGACGATTGCCAAAGCTATGACCAAGACCAGCGACTAGCGAGGTGAGCTGTTTGGGAGATTTGCGGTGCATAAAGGGAGTGCCAGTCGGTACAGAGGTGTAAGCAATAGATAGAGAACGCATTTCTGACTCCCGCGACATAGTTCCTCATAGTCCTATTTTCAAAGTCTCTTCTGATAAGGAGCCGCACTGGTTTCCAACGGCAAGGCTATCTCCAGCCTTCATTAGCACCAAGCACCAATCCGAACCATGATATTTTAAGGAATTTTTAATGGTATTTTAATGAGAGCCTAACTCCGTACTACTTATGATAGAGATAGTAATACGATAGTACTAAGACTATAATAATAAATGGAATATTTGGCAGCGAGTGACTGGAATAGACGGCAAAAGGCAAAGGCGATGTCCAATAGACTGGGCAGAGTCATTAGACAGCGAAGAATTGCCAGACTACTTACCCTGCAAGAACTGGCGAGTGCTTCCGGTGTTTCCGTTGCGGAATTAATTACCATTGAGACCGACTCCTACACTCCCACCAACGATACAGTGCATAAAATTGCCCGGGCGCTCAGCCTGAACGAAAGGAGGCGGCTCAGTCTGGTTGGTGAAAATTTAGATCAGCTAATTGTCCCGCCCGCCAATGCCGCACCAACCACAAATCTGGCGCCAGCTCTCGCACTACCGACAAATAACCCAAGAAATGCGATAAAAGTCGCATACAGGAGTTATACCCTGGCTTAGAATGACGATAATTATTGAATGAGGTGAAGACTGGGAAAGCGGTGAAGGAGTAAAATCTCCGAAATCCTAATTTGGTATAGGGAAATGAATAAAGAAGCAACCACCAGAGGAGACTTAATGAGAAAGCCAGAGGTTGCCAAAGGGGTGGAATTCTGGCTTATTTGGGGTATCTTGGTGGCAATTACTGGCTGCGAATACCTCTTCGCATACACTGATGCCGCCTATGGCATCGGGGTGGCACTATTTCTGACACTGGGAATATACGTGACTATCTCGGTGATGCGTTTAAATCAGAAGATAACCGATTGTGCCGAATCGCTGGCGCTCATTCCTCTTTATATCCTGTTCACCTCTTCCCTACCCTGGTTCTTTATCAGCCAGCAGTACCTGCTGCCTGCCGTGTACTCTATCATCATTGCGCTGTGCTTATGGCATATTTATCAGAACAAGTTAAGCGTCGCCCGGATTGTCAACTTAAGAAGAGAAAACCTCTACCGCTACGTGGCGATAGGTGCCGTGATTGGCTTGGCACTGGGGACGGTGGAATATTTCATTCTATACCCCGCCCCGGCTTTCCCTTCCTTTGAGGTGAAATACCTGCTTCGTGATATGGCGTATATGTTATTGTTCGTCGGCTTCGGCGAGGAACTCCTCTTCCGCGGTCTCCTCCAGGTGGACTTGATGAAAGTTTTCGGGGAACTATGGGGGCTTATCTTGGCAAGCGCCATGTTCGCCATAATGCACCTTACCTGGCGGTCAGTGCCCGAGCTTGTTTTTGTCTTTGCCGCCGGCTTGATACTGGGGTATTTCTACTGGAAGACAAAAAGCTTGACTCTGCCCATTATCATCCACGCCGTCAATAACGTTATGCTGGTGGCAGTATTACCATATGTCTTCAGGTAAAGCTGAGATGGCACAAGAAGCAAAAATGACCGGTAAATATCTGGGAAGGAGAGCTAGACTCGGCATCTGGCTCGTTAGCTCCCTGGCACTATCGCTCATCTTCTTTCGCGAGTTCTGGGCGAGCCTCCTGACCATGCTCTCCCCCAAATGGATATTCGGACAGCATCACGCTGCCCCCTGGGGTATCCTGGGCTTATGTGTCATCTGGCTCTGGCTCACGAGGAAGCGACTCGTAGCTGTTATGGAGACGAAATTCAGCCCGACTTTCATTTTACTCGGAGTGGGCATGGTGGTGGCGGCTATCTTTATGCCAGAGTCACCAGACTTCCTGGTCTTCAGTGTGCTGATGGCATTGGTGGGAGTCTACGCTATTCTATTTGGCAAGGGCGTCCAAATTCCGGCAATTTTGCTCGCCATTTATGGCTTTGTTGTTACCTTCCCGAGATTGGTGGAAAGGTTCATTGAAGTACCTTACTCCCAGACCGCCATCCTACCGCTGGTCGGGGTATTGAACATCATGGGTTATCCTTACATCAGTCAGGGACAGTGGATTCATTTTACCAGTAACTCGGGTGAGCCAGTATCGGTAGCGATAACTGCCGCCTGTGCCGGTCCAACAACCATGGCGGTTTTCCTGGCGATTTTCGCCCTGATGATGCTGGATATGCCTGTACCACCGAAGAAAGCCGCCTGGCTCTTCCTCTTTGGCGTGGTCGGGACTTGGCTCCAATCAATTATCCGACTGGTGATACTGATGCTGATTGGTTACCAGTGGGGAAGGGACGCCCTTTTCACCGCACACTCATGGTCAATATACGTCCTTTTCCCGCTATGGTATTTGCTGTTTGTTTATATCTATTTCCGCCAGGTAGGACCACAGTTTAGAGGGAAACCGGAGTTTAATCAGACTCCGATTGCCGAAAGCCGATGACAGGGAAAAAGAGAAGCCTGACAATTAAAATCGCCTTGCTCTGGCTGGCGATACTACTGATGGGGAGCTTCTGGCTGACCACCAGAGTCAGCCAGGACCAGGTCAGTCTGGTGGTTTTGCCCAAAGTACCGAGGGAGGGCGAGCCAATAATCGCTACGGTCAAGCTGAACAACCCATCAGATGAGGTCGTCAGCATTACCCATAAACTTTATGTCAATGGCGAGCCGATGAAAGAGGGAATTACTTCCCTGCCGCCACGCACCGCCAAGCTCTATCAGTATGCCTACGAAAACCGGTTAGCGCTGGGCGAGCAGGTTAATTTTGTGGTTAAAACCAGTTCCCGAATGGGTGACTATGAGCAGCTGGTTTCCCTGCCGTCTTATCCGCCACAGGTGCTTTCCAGCTTCGTCTCTTTCGCTTCCTTTTCCACATCGCTAATGGGCTCAATGAGTTCAATGACCTATTACCAGACCACTTTCGGCACACAGGTGAGATTCAACCTGGGCGTGCTCTTTACTATCGTTCTGGTAACACTGCTCATCTTCCTTGAGCTGAGCCAGCCGAGACTGAGACTGCGGACAGTTACTATACTGGGCAGACTGCGGGTCAGGTTCAGCGTGGTCACCTGGATACTGTTCGTCATCTTTATGGGTATCTTTTACACCAGCATTATTATGATAATTGCCGCAGTCTAGGTGTAAACAGCAACCACCACCGCCTCTTTGGGATTGTTCTCGTCAAAGAAGACCACTGCCACCTTCCTCCCGGCAATCATTTCTGCGGAGGGTATATTCCTGGCGACACTTATGTCTTCCAGATAGACCTTATAACTGCTGGCAAGCTGGATAGTCGCGGTGTAGTTACCAGCATTGAAACTTTTTAAAACACCTTTCTTTAACCTCATTT
>CAZCEF010000110.1:0-4335 GCA_964497695.1 uncultured Dehalococcoidaceae bacterium
CAGGAGCTTATCAATGAGCTCGGTCGCCAGACTACTGAAGTCGCCAAGACATTTGGCGGTGGTAACGTCTATACCTGGGGTACCAGCCGCGTGGTACCGGGTGCCGAAACTGCGGGCTGGCTACCCGTTAAGAACTACCTGACCAACGTTTTCCCGGAAAAAGACCTCTTTGATGGGGCTCGTCTCCGCTCCCTGTTCAAGTCAACCAACTATCCCTGCTATGCCTGTTCCTCCCATCACTATGAACTGATGGCAATCACCGAAGGTAAGAATGCCGGTTTTGCCGGCAAAGAACCGGAGTATGAACAGTGGGCTTCTATGGGTCCGCAGATTCAGGTGAAGGACCCGGCGGATGTGCTGGTTATCGCCAACTTGGTTGACCAGATGGGTATGGAGACCAATGAGACCGGCTGGATTATCGGCTGGGTAATGGAATGTTATGAAAAAGGCGCCCTGACCAAGAAAGACCTTGACGGACTGGAGATGACCTGGGGGAACGTGAGCGCAGTCATGGAACTCATCAAGAACATTGCTAATCGCCGCGGCTACGGCAACATCCTTGCCGAGGGTGTGAAGTATGCCGCCGAGAAGCTGGGCGGTGAAGCGGTCAAATGGGCAGTCTTTACCGGTAAGGGGAACAGCCCCCGCGGTCATGACCACCGCGGGCGGTGGGTCGAGATGCTGGATACCTGCATCTCGGATACCGGCACTCTGCAGACCCAGATGCTTCTCAATAACAGGGAAATCTGGAATATGCCCACCCCATTTGATATTTTCAACCCCGACCAGGTCGCCCAGGCGGAGGCTAATTCCACCGGTTCAATGACAATCTCTGATTGCCTGGTCCAGTGCTGGTTCTGTGCCTTCAACGATACCAAACTCCAGACGGAAGCCATCAATGCCGCCACTGGTCTGAATATGACCATAGATGAGGTCAAGAAGGTCGGCAGGCGCATCATCAATATCATGCGACTTTACAACCTTAAGGCCGGGCTGAGACCGGACAAAGAGAAACCATCAGTCCGCTATAGCTCAACCCCGGTTGATGGCCCAAACAAAGACAAAGCCATCGTCCCGCACTGGGAGAATATGGTCAGTAAGTACTACACACTGATGGGCTGGGACCGCAGCACTGGAATGCCATTACCGGAGACTATCAAAGCGCTTGACATTGAGGACATCGCTAAGAAGTTCAAATAGGAAGAAGAAGGAGATAGTAGTCTGATGAGAATTGACCCTGATGTCTGTATCGCTTGTGAAGCCTGTATCCCATACTGTCCGGTAGAAGCCATTAAAATGGACGACGAGAAGGGCGTAGCGGTCATCAACCAGAATGAGTGCGTGGACTGCTGTGTCTGCTTTAATTCCAAAGTCTGCCCGGTAGACTGCGTCATCTTTGAACCACAACCCTGGCCCCGCTCCCTGCGCGTTACCTTCTCCAATCCCAGAACCGGGCACAAAGAAACCAGAATCGCTGGTCGCGGTACTGAGGAGATGAAGACCAATGACGTTACCGGCAGGTTCAAGAGGGGCTGGATTGGGCTTGGTCTTGAGTTCGGGCGACCCGGAGTTGGCACCCGATTCAGCGACCTAGAAAAAATGGCCATGGCACTGGCAAAGCTCGGCGTGCACTTTGAACCACAGAACCCGGTTACCTTCCTGATGGTGGACACCAAGACCGGCAAGCTGAAGAACGAAGTGCTCAATGAGAAGGTGCTCTCTGCCATTATTGAGTGCGCCTTCCCGATTGAGAAGCTCAAGGCTGTCCTGAACACGATGAAGAAAGTGGCGAAGGAAATTGATACCGTGTTCAGTGTGGACTGCATCTGCAAAGCTGACCCCGATGGGTCATACCCGGTAAAGAAGATACTCGCCGAAGCGGGCATTACCCCCTACGTCAACGGCAAACAGAACGTCGGGCTGGGGCGACCGAAGGTTAAGGAGGAATAAAGTAAATGACGCATAGCTTGCATCGTCGCGGCACGAGAGAGAACCTGGCTAAAGACTATGTCATGCTTTGCCTCCCGGCCGTCGGCATTAATGACAAAGACCATGACCCCAAGCTCCAGGAGTTCCTCAAAATCTGTATGAAGCATAACCCGCTGAACATCGGTGCCATCCACCTGGGTAACATGTACAGCCATAAAGCCGAGGATGTCATTAAGGCAGCGCATGGCATTGTGCACGCTGTTTATGGCAAGCCAGAGACGGTAACTGTCGTCCTGAATGACCTGAAAAAAGCCAACCTAGGGATGTCGGTGGTGGTCAGCGGCATTTTTGAAAATGTTGACCAGGCTCTTGCCGGCGCTGGGCTAAAGCACCATACCGCTAACTTCTCGCTCGGTATCTGGGGCAACACGGAGAAATTACCCAGCAATGAAATCCTTGAAATTACCACCATGTGCGGTCATGCCCTGATTCCGACCAACCTGGTCAAAGAAATGATTAAGGACGTCAAGGCGGGCAGGAAGACGCCGGACGCCGCGGCGAAACAACTGGCACCCAACTGCGCCTGTGGTATCTTTAATCCTGCTCGCGCCGCTGAATTACTAGCGGCAGCGGCAAAGAAATAGAAGCCATTCGGCACCAGTAGCCATACTAAGCCCCGATGATATCGGGGCTTAGTCTTTTTCTGCCAGGCTTCCGCAAGACGACCAAATCCCCCTCAGTCCCCCTTTCCAAAGAGGGAAGCTTTTACGAGGAGCTTTGTGTTAGAATGAAAGCAATGTACACTGAAATTGAGCTTCCTTACGGGGACTCCCGGCTCAAGGCAAAGGTGCCGACCAAAAATCTGGCTTTCATCCTGACAGCTAAGGATGTTAATGGCTTACCAAACGAAAGCGAAGCCATCACTGCCGCCCTGAGAAACCCTATCGCCAGCCCCCCGCTCCGCGACTGTATCAAGAGGAATGATAGAGTGGTCGTTTTGGTAACGGATAACACCCGTCCCTGCCCGGAAGACCGTCTTCTCCCCCCGATTCTGGCGGAACTGGAGACCGTAGTCCCCCGAGACAATATCACCATCATCGTAGCCACTGGCTTGCACCCACCAATGGACAAGCCAGCGCTAATTAAGAAGCTGGGCAAAGAAATCGTGGGAAAATACCGTGTGCTCAACCACGACGTCAACGCCACCGTTAACATCGGTACAACATCCCGCGGCACGCCGGTAGATATTAATAAGAGAGTGATTGAGGCTGACTTCCGACTGAGCACCGGTTTTATTGAGCCGCACTTCTTTGCCGGGTTTTCCGGGGGCAGAAAGAGCATTGCCCCGGGTGTTTTCAGCGTCAGGTCGGCATATCACAACCACGGCTACAACATGTTGGAGCACCCCAATGTCCGCGCTGGTGTCCTGAAGGACAACCCCGTTCACGAGGACATGGTGGAGCAGGCAAAGATGGCAAAGCTCAACTTCATTGTCAACGTGCTATTGAACAAGAAGCGGGAGATTAGCCACGTCGTCGCTGGCGATCCCTTCCAAGCCCACGAGGCAGGCTGTGAGATTGAAATGGGCATTGTTGGCGTCAGAGCACCCCACAAAGTTGACATCACCATCACCACCAATAGTGGTTCACCGTTAGACCTGGACCTGTACCAGACATGCAAGGGGATTGACACTGCCGCCCAGATAACGCGGGAGGGCGGCATTATTATCTGCACTTCTGCCTGCGGCTGCGGCGTGGGACCGGAAGAGTTCCTGAAACTGCATGCCTCCGTCAAGTCGCCGAGAGAAGTGCTGGAGAAAATCAAGCGTGAGGAGCCAATTGGTGTGCAGTGGGAGAATCAGATTCTGGCGCGGATGCAACTTAAGAATGACATTTATCTGCTCTCCGGGCTGGAGGATAAAGTAGTCAGGGATATGATGATGACTCCTATTCACTCCATTGATGAGGGACTGGAGAAGGCTTTTCAAATTCTGGGTGGGGGTGCCAAGATTGCCGTTATCCCAGAGGGTCCGCTGGTGATACCGGTGGTGGAAGATTAGCCAGAGAACTCGCTACCACATCAACAGGCTGAAGGTTTCAACAATGGCAAAAGTTGTGGTAGAATACAGCGAAACACTTCTTGAAACGTGCTCAGGAATATAAAAGATGCGGCTATTTCATGTTTTCTTATTCATTGCCATCGTTCTAACCGTACTGGGCGTGTTAGGGTTTATTGGAAGTCCAGACCAAGACTTGAACAGAGTCATCTTTCCGGGAGAAGCCAAGAAACTTAATGATGTGGCTACCCGTGATGCTTACGTGGGTGGTCGGGTTGCCGCTACGGGAGAGGGGGATTTCATTATCACCTCTTCCACAGTTGAGAGTATACCCGTCGGCACAAAATGGC
>CAZCEF010000111.1:0-4321 GCA_964497695.1 uncultured Dehalococcoidaceae bacterium
GGACCAGCGATAAAACCAGTGGCTTTAGCCATGGTCTATGAAGTGGCTGGGGCGGTAACTATTCCGGTGGTTGGCTGTGGCGGCATTATGACTGCCAGTGACGCCATTGAGTTTCTTATGGCGGGAGCCAGCGCGGTACAGGTGGGCACAGCAACTTTGGCTAATCCACGTGCCGCCCTTGACGTCCTTGAAGGCATTGAGCAATTCTTGAAGAAAGAGGGGATAAATAACCGGAGCGATATTATTGGGGCAGCACGGAGATAAGTATAATCGCTATACAATTTGGCTTTGGTATAGCTTGCTATAGAACGCCCAGTATATCTTCGGGGCTAGTCAACACTTCTATCTTGTTCTCTTCTTCAATGATATCTCTGACCCTGCGAAAATCCTCATCAAAACTGGCTATGTAATTGCACCCAAGATGCTGGGCGAGCAAGATGTGCAGGATGTCGGATATCCCGAGCTGAAGATAAGCATAGGCAAACGGCTCTTCCCAAGCTCTGCCGAGCGTTAACTTGAAATTCACTATGTCGGCTTGCAGCAGGCCTCTCAAACCATGGCCCTGTGCAAAACCTCTGTTTAGCCAAGTATCACTCATTAAGATTTCTAACCCGGTCGAATATCCTTTTTTCTCTCCTTTTTGCTTTTCTATTTCGTCATGTCTCAATTCAAGGAGTTTCTTAAGGTAATCACCAATTTCCTTTTTACTCTTTCTCTGGATGAGGTGCGCTCCAGCAGCTTCAGCAGCAGTCTGTTTAAAGACTGTTTCCGCGTTCCATTGCATTAACTCCAATAATGATAATGGGCTAATTACAGCACTCAATTTCGATTTCCCGAAAATAAGTTTTTCCCTAATTTCTACTACTTTTTGGACTCTCTTATCTGTTTTCAATAGCTCTCTGACGACTACTAAATTCTTGGGCTCATTTTTGCTGATAATCTTCAGCGCCCAGTCTTCTGCCCGGTCGGTCTCCAGTCCTTCAGTCATCCAATAATCTATCAAAACCGACGAATCAAAATATATTGCAGGTAAATGCTCGGCTTTTAGTCTGCCAGTTCTAGTGACATACATTCTATTCCTGCCTTGCTTAATCGACGCACACACCAAGTATAACCACTCATGAAACCTAAGTCCAGTTACTTTTTTGCTTAATGCACTTTATGACGCCCTGTTTTAAATTATATTGGCTGGTTCCGTTGCTACACACATCATCCGTATGTCTTAACCCTTAATGGAGCTCTCCTTACCCCAGCGCCGGCCTGAGCCGCACACCCAGCGCCTTTTCACACCATCCTGCCACGGCGAACAATTTGTCCTCCGCTTTTGGCGCTCCCGCCAGTTGAATTCCCAGCGGCAGACCTTCCTTGTTGAGACCACTTGGTATCCCGATGGTGGGTATTCCCATAACTGTCCAGGGCGCCTGCATGGTTGGCTTTCCCGTCGGTAACCCGCGCGGTGCGGCGCTTGGCGCCCCGGGAGTCAGAATGGCGTCAAACTTCTGAAACAACGGCGCAGTGTCAGCCCGCTGTTGCCACCTGGCTCGTAGCGCCCGGGCATAATCGGTAGCTTTGGTTGCCAGCCCGCTCTCAATCAACCCCCTGATTCCCGGTCCATACTGGTCTTTATGCTGGGCGAACATCTCCTGATGAACCGCGGCACCTTCCACGGTCAGAATAGTCATGCCGGTGGCATGGGCTACCCTCAGGCTGGGGGGTGGCGCAGCTTCTTCAACCCTGGCACCAGCCTGACCCAATCTTTCAGCGACCGCGTCAGTGTGCCGTTGCATCTCCGCATCAACTAGCTCATAAAAGTACTCTCGCGTTAGCCCAATTCGTGGCGTTCTTTTGCTTTCCCGTCGGCTCAAACAATCAGGCACCGGCTCATTAAGTGAGCCGAAATCTCGCCGGTCGTAGCCAGCGATAATCTGAAAAACAATCGCTGCATCTGCCACAGTACGGGCAAGAACGCCGACATGGTCTAAACTCCAGCTCAATGGCACGACACCATAAGTGCTGACCCTGCCGTACTCCCCTTTGAAGCCAACGATGCCATTATAAGCGGCGGGACGTAGTACTGAACCCAGCGTCTGACTGCCCAGAGCCGCCAAGCACATCATCGCCGACACCCCTGCCCCCGAACCGCTACTTGAACCGCCCGGAGTATGCTCAGTATTCCAGGGATTGCGTGTCACCGTCGGGTCCATGTAAGCAAACTCAGTAGTGTGTGTCTTGCCCAGAATAACCGCGCCAGCTTTTTTCAGATGAGTTACCACAGTGGCATCAAAAGAGGGCACAAAGCCAGCCCAGAGCTTAGAGCCAGCTTCGTTCGGTAGTCCAGCCACATAGAAAAGGTCTTTGACCCCAATGGGTATGCCATGCAGAAGCCCCCGACACTTACCCTGCCGTATCTCCTGGTCAAGGCATCGTGCCGCCTTCAGGGCGCCTTCACGGTCCAGGAATGCCCACGCCCTGATTTTGTTTTCCAAAGCGTCAATTCGCTTCAGACAGGAGTTTACCAGTTCAGAACATGACAATTTCCCCTTGGCAATCGCTGCTGAGGCTTCAACAATGGTCATCTCGTATGGTTGTTCGGTCGTCATAATGGTTCTCCTTTCCTCAGGGGATCCCTCTAGCTTTCGCCAGCTTTGCCGCGTGACGTGGTGCGGCTATCCAGAGGCTAACACAAGCCAGAATATAAGCTACAATACAGATGGTAAAGGCAATCGTGTAGCTCCCGGTAACATCAAAAATATATCCGCCAAGCCACGGACCGAGAATACCCCCAAACCCCATCCCCGCCAGCAGTAAGCCATTGACCATACCGAAGTGCTTACCGTGGAAGAGGTCGGCGACTCCAGCAGTGACGCAGGGCGCTTTCAGCCCCAGGGAGAAACCAAAGCCCACCGCATAGAGATATAACGCCCAGGGATTGGAGGCATCTTTCTGCAAAAGCAGGAGAAGGATAGCCAGCGACATGACCGTGGTGACAAAAGTATCCACCCTTTCCCGTCCGAGGCGGTCAGTAAGAAAGCCAAAGCAATTGCCCACGGCAATAAAGACACCAACCAGACCGGCTACTGAGTTAGCAAACAGGCTGCTGTAACCCAGGTCCTGAGCATAAATCACCTGGTGAGTGATGAGCATATAACCGCCAATTCCCATATATAAGGTCTGAGTTAGCACCAATAGCCAAAGGCGATGGTTACGTAAAATCTGAACCCATTCCAGGTGTCCGTAAGGGCTGGTGAGGGTGATTTCTTCTGCCGCCTCATTTGCAGTTACGGGTGAGTCATTAACAACTACTGACTTTTCAGGTCGGTAGCGGAAAAAGAACAAAATTAGCGGGATGACAATTACCACCAGTGTCCCGGCCATAATAACAAAAGCCCACCGCCACCCCAGTGCCGATATCAGAAAGTTAGCATACAAAGCCATAGAAAAGCTGAGTCCGCCACCAACATAAGCAATGCCAATTGCCATACCTCTCCCTTTGCCAAACCAGTTTGCCACCGCTGTCAGCAGAACAGGCACCCCGGCAAAAGCAATGCCAAGAGGCATCGCAATCCCGTAAACCAAATAGAAGTGCCATAATTGGGTTGCCACAGAACAGCCGACGGCACTCAGCGCCAGTAAAATGACCCCGAGAACGACCATTGTCTTGGCTCGCCAGCGGGCAACAATACTGCCAGAAAAAGGTGCCATCAGCCCGTAAAGGATGACATTCAGGGAAAACATGAAAGCGGTGCTACCCCGTGTCCAACCAAACTCAGCCAGAATGGAGGGGAAAAAGGTGCCAAAAGAGTGGCGGATGCCATATATATTCAACATGGAAATAGACACAATGCCGACAATAACCCAACGATAAGAAAGATGGTGCCTGGAGGCTAATTTATCGCTCACCAGCTAACTCTCTGGAAAGGCTACCCAGTATTTCTGCTTCCCTTATCCGCATCATGCGCTTTTCCTCAGCCTTTTCGTGGTCGTAGCCCAGAAGGTGGAGAACACCGTGAATAATCAGAATCGCTAACTCCCTCTTTACCGGGTGCTCTCTCTCCATTGCCTGTCTAACTGTCTGAGGGTAGGAGATAATAACCTCCCCAAGGCGAATGATTCCGTCAGGAGGGGTGGGGAAAACAGGTTTTCCCGTAGCCGGGTTCGTATTGAAAGCAAGGACGTCAGTGGGCTTATCTACTCCCCGATAAGTCCGGTTTAGCTCCTGTACCTTTTCCTGAGAGGTAATAACCAAGCCAAGTTCAACATTTTCACCAGTGCTTTGCGCCATTAATACCTGCTCAGCGATTTTTCTGAACCACTTCTTATC
>CAZCEF010000112.1:0-4231 GCA_964497695.1 uncultured Dehalococcoidaceae bacterium
GCCAGGTAAAAAAGGTTGCCACCGAAACTGGTGCTATCCCGTTCGATGCGCCGGATGTGGAGTTGGGCCATCACGAGGGCCGTTGCTCATTTGAATCAATCATCCTCAAGTACGAGCTGAAAGACCCGGCGCTGGCGCGATTGGCTAAAATCGTTCATTCTGCGGATGTTGCGCCAGACATCGATAAAGACCCAATGGCGCGCGGCCTTGAGGCGATTGCTGTCGGCTACAGTCTACGTTATCCCGATGATGAAGAGAACCTGGGGTATCAGTTTGAGGTATATGACGCGCTATATGCTTGGTGCCGCTTGCAAGTGGCCAAGGGCTAGTGAATCTTGCTCGTCCACCCAGCAGAAGGTAGGCAGCACGGCGGCGAGATTGAATTACTTCAATCTCGCCCTCCGGACTAGATTCTGACAACCTTTTCTGCCGTTAGTAAGGAATTGACTGTATCGTACATATTCGTTACCTGCCCTACCTTCAGCTTTTCCTTAAGCTTTATCTCCTGTTTTCAAGACTCACCTCCCATATAATTTCATTTCTTCTCGAGAAAGTGTATGGCATCAAATTCCACTCTGGCTTCGTTCAACATTGACTTCACCTGCTCCCGGCAATTCCAATCGAACCGCAAGGCGATACCGCAGTCGCTGGAGAACTGCCGGGGAGTAGGTATGAGCTTGATATCGTACCCTTCCTTCGTGAGCAGCTTCTCCGCTCGCATAACCGATGAAGTGGTATGAAACAGAACTACCCCGTATTGTGTCATGACCGTACTACCTTGCTTATTGCCTTTATCGCTTCTTGAATATCACCCATCGTAGTGAATACTCCGGGCGATAACCTTACGGTTCCTTCAGGAAATGACCCTATCGTTTTGTGCACCGCCGGCGCACAGTGCAACCCTACTCGAGTAAGCACCTCATATTCCTCATCCAATGTCAGTCCAATCTCCGACACCTGTTTTCCGGAAACGGTAAAAGAGATGATGGCTACCGAGCTTTCGGGGTCAAGAGTTCCATATATCTTCACCTTCGGAAGGGCGGATAAACCATCAATCAGAGTTTGACTGAGCTTCTTTAGATGGTTTCTGATTTCGCCAACCCCTTTATCCTTCACCCACTTCAATCCAGCGCCAAGACCGGCAATCCCAACCAGATTAGCCGTGCCACTTTCAAATTTATCGGGCAGGTCATCGGGTTGTTCCTCTAAATCGGAATGACTCCCCGTCCCACCACGCACTAATGGCTCAATCTGTGAGACGTCAACATTGTCAGCAATAACCAGCCCTCCGCTACCCGGAGGTCCCTGCAACTCCTTGTGCCCGGTGAACGCCAGAAGGTCAATGCCCATAGCTGGCATATCTATGGGTATGACTCCGGCGGTCTGGGCGGCATCCACAAGGAACAGGGCACCAGACTGATGAGCAATTGAAGCAATTTCATTAAGCGGTAACAGTGTTCCCACCACATTGCTGGCGTGAGTCAGAACTACCAGTTTTGTCGTGGCGTCAATTTCCTTTTCAAGGTTTCTGGCGTCAAGACTTCCGTCAGGGGCACATGGGACTATGCTCAGGCGAACGCCCTGTTTTTCCAGGCTGCGCAACGGGCGCATGACCGCATTGTGTTCTATGGAGCTGGTGACAACATGGTCGCCCGGCTTCAATATCCCCCTGAGCACCAGGTTGATGGCATAAGTAGCATTGGCGGTAAAAATCACCCGTAGCGGGTCAGAGATGCCAAAGAAACGAGCTATCTCTTCCCTGGTATCATATATTACCCGCGCCCCGGCGATAGAAAGCCGGTGCCCGGAGCGGCCAGGGTTGCCCCCGGCACGCTCCAGCACCTCGGTCATAGCTTTCAGGACTTCTGGCAGCTTCGGCCAGGTTGTTGCGGCATTATCTAGATAAATCATTTCTTGAGCACAATCCGGTAGCTGCCTTCAGGTTGCTCTTCGACCGTCACTGCCCAGCCGGAATTCTTAGCCAAACGGGAAACGTTGTCGCGGGCGGTGCCGGAATCCACCAGCACCTCCACTGTTCCCTTATCCAGCTTCCGTAT
This sequence comes from uncultured Dehalococcoidaceae bacterium, assembly GCA_964497695.1. Taxonomy (GTDB): domain Bacteria; phylum Chloroflexota; class Dehalococcoidia; order Dehalococcoidales; family RBG-16-60-22; genus JBGOXU01. Next base: position 2,058 of record CAZCEF010000112.1, read on the forward strand.
CGCTTGACGAGCTAATATGGCTGGTTGGGGGCAAGAAAGCCCACGGGCATCTACTGTCTTTATATCAATCATAGTTTAACCTCCTACACCTTTGCCTCTCGCATCGTTAGTCCGATGATAACGCAGATAACCAGTCCCACAATGACTGTAGTCGGTCCGAATGCTGATGGACCAGCCGCCGAACTGGCAATACTGAAGTTATGAGCAAAGCCGGCGCCAACCAGCATGCCGCTAACAAACATGGCAGCGTCGGCATCGCCCTCTCCGGACAGGAAAAGCTGCCGCCCCGGACAACCACCCGCCAGAGTAAAAGCCAGACCCGCCAATGCCATGCCACCAAAATTCCACCACTCATTAGTATGAGCGACTGGCTGATTGGCAAATCCAGGGTGGAACTGTCCAAGGGCAAAGTTGGTAATGAAGGCAGCCACAATCAGGGCTAAAACGCCATTCAACAAATGCGAGTCCTTCAGCAGTATCATGTCCCTTACCGCACCCACTGTGCAGAAGCGGCTTCGCTGAGCAAGAAAACCAATGAAAAGTCCTATCACAATAGAAATTATAAGCGGTGCATGCTGGCTACCGGGGCCGGTTGTGGAGAAGAAAATAGGACCAGTCAATTTGCCTTCCGCATCGCGCCCGAACTGCGGTGCCACAATCAATAAGACAAGCAGTGTGACCATAATGGCCGGCATCACCCAACCAACCGCTTTTGGCGCGGGACGACTCCGACCAAGGCTGAACCCCATGCGTAGGAAAACGATACCCAGTCCTATGCCACCTACCAGACCGAGGATACCAAAGATGGCGTTCCAGTCACCACCGGCAAGACGAAGATAAGCGCGCCATGGACACCCAAGGAAAACTAGGGCTCCAAAAACGGCGAACATGCCAAGCAGAAATCGTACCAGAGGCGCTGAGCCAGTGCGTGGTTTAAATTCCTTGAAGGCAAGCGCTGCAACCAACGCCCCTAACACAAATCCGATTATTTCAGGGCGGATATACTGCACTGTGCCGGCGCGCTGCAAGCCCAAAGCCCCGGCAATATCGCGAGTGAAGCAGACAACGCAAATGCCCATGTTGCCGGGATTACCCAATTTGACCAGCACCGGAGCAAGGACGCCGACAATAATACCAGTAACAATCGGTCCCCAACGGGACGAAAAAAAGCGCAAAATTGAAGACATAAAAAAGCTCCTTTCGTTATGAATTGCGTCCGTCCACACGGAGAAACTCACAACGAAGGAGCTCGCCAGCTATCGGAGTGAGGTGGTCACGGAGGCAACGCTATGAATCTTCCATGCGACAGGACATAAACAATGCGACACGCGCAGTGCGCTGACATCGAATCACATTCAGCGATACAGTAATGTCACGGCGTTACCTCCTTTCCTCCGAGTAGAGTTAGAGCGGCAGGGAACTGACAGACATTATACAGGAAGGAAGTAAGCAATGCAAGCTGTGTTCGAAGCCGACTGACCTTCAACGGCGTGAAACAAGCAATTTCTGAATAATGGTCAGGACAAACTGGTCTACCCCAGCCAGGTAGTTTCGTGCCCGGTGTTAAGAGAAATGGCGCTAAAACCATAAGGCTTATCGACTCTCCGGGTTATTAGCGGGCAATGCACCAGCCCCTTGGGGACAACGACGACAGTGGGGGTGTCAAATATGTGTTTTTCCTGTTCCTTGCCCATTGCTATCTCGATTTCTGCCCCTAAATAATCGGGATTGTCATAGTCCAGACCAACAAAAAGCAGGCATTCATCGGCAGGATGGGTATGTGGGTCGCGAGCGTGCCAGGCACCGAGTCCAGTGTGGAACGCCCAGGTAAAATTAAGCTCAAATCCTTCCATGTCCTTACCATTCCACCCCGCAATAAAGTCAGCATTTCCTCCCTCTTTACGCTTTGTATCACGCATATCCAGTTTTTTCACTAGGTGCCCGTATTTATTTCCTGTGGGAGGTGGTCCACTTCTTTCCGGTAAATCAGTGACCTTGTATTCTCCGCCAAGATAAATTAAAAGAAAACCATAAGGTTTATCGACTCTCCTGGTTACTAATGAGCAGTGCATCAACCCTCCAGGGACAGCGACGACAGTGGGAGTGTCAAATACGTGCTTTTCATATTCCTCACCCATCGCTATCTCGAGTTCTGCCCCTAAATAATTCGGATT
>CAZCEF010000113.1:0-4201 GCA_964497695.1 uncultured Dehalococcoidaceae bacterium
CCCATTACCAGGCTCTGGACGAGGACTTTTACCTGCGCATTTCTCTGGAACTGCCCTTGAAGCGGCTCATCGTTGGTGGCATGGACAAGGTCTACGAGTTAAGTCGGGTCTTCCGCAACGAGGGGATTGACTCCAGCCACAACCCCGAATTTACTCTGCTGGAAAGCTATGAAGCTTACGCCGACTACAACGATGTCATGAAAATGTTTGAGGAGATGGTAGCTTCAGTCAGTCAGCAGGTGCTGGGCACGACTCAGGTGGAATTCAACGGGCAGACACTGAGTCTTGCCCCACCCTGGCCCCGAATTAACCTCCGTGAGGCAGTATCTCAGTTCAGCAGCATTGATTTTGTCAAGTACCCCGATGCTGACTCACTGCGCAACAAGATGAAGAAGATGAACCTGGAGGTTGACCCGAAAAAGAACTGGGCACGGCTGGTGGACGACCTCATTGCTACTTTCGTTGAGCCAAACCTGATGCAGCCCACTTTTGTTATTGATTATCCAGTGTCAATGTCGCCCCTCGCCAAGACCAAGCCCGGCGAAGAGAGAATTGTGGAGCGCTTTGAAGCCTTTGCCGGTCGGATGGAAATTGCCAATGCCTTCACCGAGCTAAACGACCCCCAGGAGCAGAGGGCACGCTTTGCCGTCCAGCAGAAGGAGAAGGCGACCCAGCTGGAGACTGAGGTACAGGAGACCATTGACGAGGACTTTCTGCTGTCCCTGGAATACGGCATGCCCCCGGCGGGTGGGCTGGGAGTGGGCATTGACCGACTGGTGATGCTGCTGACCAACCAGCAATCTATCAGAGAAGTTATTTTGTTCCCACAGTTAAAGGAGAAACAGTAACGAATAAAGGTGAGTCTAAGAGAGGCTTCGCCTCTCTTTCATATTCTTCCCCCTCCCTTGAAAAGGGAGGGGGGATTAAGGGGGTGGGTAACGAATAGACAGCAAATAGAATTAAAACGCAATATAGAAAAACAAGTCCGCTTACATGTCAATGCACAATATAAAGTGGACGCGCAGAAGAAAAGGCTCCTAGTTGGGCAAAAAGCAAGGCATGAATTTGACCTCTATGACCCGAATAAAGTAATTGGCGGTATTAGTACTAGCCCGTGGCAATGCAGTACCGGCTCAAATAATTCTGGTGGTCAAGACAGAGTATCAGCAGAATTACTGTGGCTCTCAGTCTGGGAGGGAAACGAGCGCCGCATTATGGTTCTAACCAACCACGAGATGGCAACTAATCTATTTGACAGATGGGAAGGATGCAAGTTTGTTCACCCAATTGAGATAATTTATTATAATTCATCCCAGAAATCCTTCGAACCAATAGGTAAGCTCAAATAACGTAAGAATGATTTTGGGACGAAGACACTTATGCTTGACCTAAAGTTTATCCGTGACAATCCAGACGTGGTGCGGCAGGCGCTGGCAAATCGCAATGACACCGCACCAGTAGATGAGATTTTGAAGCTAGATGCTGAGCGACGGCAGAAGATTCTGGAACTGGAAGAGTTGCGGCACGCCCGTAAGACCAGCGCCAAAGAAAGAAAAATAGACGAATCGGCACTGGTGACCGGGCGCGACCTGCGCGGGATGGTGAAAAACCTAGAAGACGAAGTTAACTCGCTGGACAAGCAGTTGGAAGACCTCCTGCTTCAGGTACCTAATGTCCCTCAATCCTCCGTGCCCGTTGGTGCCGGCGATGAGGACAATATCGTCGTCCGCAAGTGGGGCGAGCCGAAAAAATTTGATTTCAAGCCCGCCCCCCACTGGAAACTGGGCGAAGATTTGGGCATTATTGATTTTGAGCGTGGCATCAAGTTATCGGGAAGTCGCTTCTACGTGCTGAGCGGCGTCGGCGCCAAATTGCAGAGAGGTTTAATCACCTTCATGCTTGATTTGCATGTTAACGAGCACGGCTATAAAGAGGTCTACCTGCCCTATATGGTCAAGCGAGAGTGCCTGTATGGCGCGGGGAATCTGCCCAAGTTCGCTGATAACCTATATCACGATGAAGAGGACGATTTCTGGTTCATTCCCACCGCCGAAGTGCCGCTGACCAACCTCCACCGCGACGAGATTATCCCATCGGGAGTGCTGCCACTATATTACGTGGCTTACACGGCTTGCTTCCGACGGGAAAAGATGTCGGCGGGGAAGGACGTGCGGGGCATCAAGCGCGGGCATCAGTTTGATAAGGTGGAACTCTATAAATTCACCGAGCCCGCCACCTCTAACGAGGAACTGGAGAAAATGGTCAAGAATGCCGAGATGGTTTGTCAGAGGCTGGGACTGCCCTATCGGGTTTCAATGTTGTGCACGGGTTCATTAGGCTTTGCTTCGTCTAAGTCCTATGATATTGAGGTCTGGGCACCGGGTGTTGAAGAATGGCTTGAGGTCAGCTCCTGCTCCAACTGTGGCGATTTTCAAGCCAGGAGAGCCAATATCCGCTATCGCCCCGCCCCCGATAGCAAACCCCTTCGGCAGGCTCAGGGCAAGCCCCAATATGTCCATACTCTAAATGGCTCTGGTCTGGCATTACCCAGAATTGTCATTGCGATACTGGAGAACTATCAGCAAGCCGATGGTTCAGTGTTAATTCCAGAAGTGCTGCAGGCAATGGTGGGAGAGAAGGTGATAAAATAATACTAATCAAGGGAGGTGATTAACATGTCAAAGAACGCCAAAACAGCTTATGTCAGTATTTTAAGTCTAATAGGGCTTATTATCCTGTTGGTGGGACTGTTCACTGACGCCTATGACTTCATAATAGGGCTCATTATTGCCATTGTCTGCTGGTCAGGCAGTGGCATACTGGCAAAATACTGGGGAGTCAAAAAAGAAAAAGGGTAGAACCTTCGTCTGCAGCCAATGGTGGGAGAGGTGTACGAGTAGCCTAGTGAGGAGGTTTAGGAAACCGTCTCACTATTTAGCTTCAGTTTTGTGCTATGTAAATAGCTGGTCTGCTTGGTGGATTTGAGTAGAAATAACAGCTAACAATGTAATTGACACAGAGTCCGTGAACACAACTTATAGCAGACGGACGGTGAAAAACCATTGGAGCTTGCGGATTTAGGTTCGGATACAGAATTAACTCCATACGAAGACACTGTAAATTCGGTGGGATTGCAACTACTTGATATTGACCTTTCGGTTGTGTTTCTCTGTCAAGAGCAATCAAGCTACCCGTATATGCGAAAAGAAGCGATTTAGGTTTCAGCACTGGAAACCAATCAAGTTCCCATTCGTCTACCCTTCCATTTGCATCAATTAAATGGACAATCCCACTATTTTGATTGAGTCTTGGTGGATGAAAACTAATATGAGGTTTCTTAGCGTCTTTTACCTTTATATTGCCTCTTGTTAGAATTGGACTTTCATCTGTAAAGTAACCAGAACGCACTACAGAGCTACCATATTCTATAAACCTGAATGTCTTTGAACTGAAACCGAAAAACAGCGAATTGTCCTTCTCCATGCTAATCCAGCAAAATTTATATAAAGAGTTTCTGTATCCAAGATAAATTCGTACCTTACCAATCCACTCTTTTTTGGACATTGTTTTCTCCGCAATTTATCAAAGATTATCAATCGAGCTAGCTTTAAATAGAAATCTCCTCTCTTTCTTTAGTATAATACTCTATGGCTTTTGTTTTGTGGAGGGGTGTCCGAGTGGTTGATGGTGACGGTCTTGAAAACCGTTTCCCGATGTATGTCGGGACGTGGGTTCGAATCCCACCCCCTCCGTTTACCCTTCAGGGAGAACCCTTCTGGGTGAACTCTGAGCGAATGAAATGAGTCGAAGGGCCAGAACAGACCAAGAATGGTTTTTCTATATTGTCCGGTGCCGGGACGATTCCCTGTATTCCGGTATTGCGGTTGATTTAGAATGTCGCCTTGAAGAACATAATAAAGGAACCGGAGCTAAATATACTTCCATTCGTAGACCTGTGACTTTGGTTTATTTCGAAAGATATCACAATGTCTCCGAAGCGAGGAAACGAGAGGAACAAGTCAAAGGATGGTCTAAAGCCAAAAAGGAGAGACTGATTAGCGGTTTTCCTCGACTTCGCTCGGAACAGGCGAATCCCACCCCCTCCGCCACTCCCTATAAAAGAAAGGGGCTAACGCCCCTCTTAAACACCCCCCTATTAAGAAAGCTGACGGTCTTTTAGTGCGGCATCACGGACACTTTA
>CAZCEF010000114.1:0-4199 GCA_964497695.1 uncultured Dehalococcoidaceae bacterium
GCTATCTGTCAAGTGTAAACTGCGCAGGCTCAAATACCTTGGTGACACGTTTACCTATATTGTGTTACTTTGGTGGATATCTGACCCCATCCCCTTACCCCTTCCCCTGCGAGGGGAAGGGGAATGTGTTTTTAAGAGGGGGCTTCGCCCCCTCTTCCTTTTACTCCCCCCTCCTGCTAGGAGAGTGAGCAGGGGGTGAGGTTGATTAACATCATAGACAAAATAAGTGCCACTAAGGTACTGAACGAGTGAATAAACTTGTCTGTTGTACTTGATAAGGCTATAATTAAACGGAAAACCCCCGTACCACAAGATAGAATAAGGAGAAGGTAACATGGCAGTCAAAAGCGTTGACCAGCAAAAATTACTGGCTGAGGTAACCAAAAAATACGAGGACGCTTACAGCAAAAGGACCAGGAAATCTAAAGAAATTCTGGAAAAAGCCCAGAGGTATATGCCCGGCGGCGATACCCGCACCAGCATCTGGTTTGAACCCTACCCCTTCTGGATTGAGAAAGCTCAGGGCTGCCGGTTTAGCGATGTTGACGGCAACGAGTATCTTGACTTCCACAATTGCTACACCACGATGATTCTGGGGCATGCCAATCCGAAGGTAGTGGCAGCAGTACGGGAGCAATGCGCCCGAGGCACGGCACTGGGAGCGCTCATCCCCACCGTTGTCCGCTGGTCTGAACTCGTCTGCAATATGGTACCCACCATAGATAAAGTCAGGTTCACCAACTCGGGTACGGAAGCGGTTATGATGGCAATCCGGGTTGCCCGCGGCATCAGCGGCAAAGACCTTATCCTCAAGACAGACGGTTGCTACCACGGGAGCTACGACCCGGTAGTCTTTCCCTCCAATGCCACCGGCATCTCGCCGGGTAACCTGCAGGAGTCCATCATCGTCCCCTTCAATGATAAGCGGGCAGCGGAAAAAGCCATTGTGGAAAATAAAGATAGGCTCGCGGCGGTTATTGTTGAAGGTGCTATGGGTGCCGGCGGCATGATTCCGCCACGGGGTGGCTACCTTGAGTTCCTGCGCCGAGTTACCAAGGAGAACGGCATCCTCTTCATCCTTGACGAGGTTATCAGCCTCAGACTGGCGTGGGGTGGCGTTGCCGCCATTTACAAGATAAAGCCCGACCTAACCACCATGGCTAAGATAATCGGCGGCGGCTATCCGGTCGGTGCCTTCGGTGGCAGTGAGGAAATCATGCAGCAACTTTCCCCAGCGGTGCGCAAAGTCTATCACGCGGGCACCTTAAACGCCAATCCGATTACGGCTACTGCCGGCGTCGCCACGATGGAACAGCTCAATGCTGGCGTTATTGATTACATCAATAAGCTGGGTGAGTCTTTCGCTGACGGCGTGCGGGCTATCTTTAAGAAACTCAATATCAAGGGTCAGGTGATTGGCATCGGCTCACTGCAGAACGTCCACTTCAGCGACAAGCCAGTAATTGATGGCAAGTCGGCACGGGAAGCGAACAAAGAACTCCTGCACCTGTACTATTTGGGCATGCTGGAGAGAGGCATTTTCTCTGCGTCCCGAGGGCTTTACGTGATGTCCGCACCGATGACGCAGAAAGAAATCAACACCGCGTTAAAGGCGGTGGAAGACCTGCTCACCGAGCTCAAACCATCTATTGAGGACCTCTGGCCCGAACTGATTGGTCCGGCACCCAAAGCCTGATATTCTGACTCCATTCGGATGTTTGTTTAATAACCCATCCCCCTGCCCCCTTCCCTTTTCAAGGGAAGGGGGGATTTTATTTGAGAGGGGCTTCGCCCCTCTTGCTTTGGATACTCCCCGCTTGTGGAAGTATCCTGTCTACTCTCTCGCACGGCAAGAGACTTGGTGGCTTCCGCCCTATTCAAAAGTGGGGCGTTTAAGAGGGGCGTCAGTCCCCTCTTTCTTATTTCCCCACGGGGATTAGGGGCGACACCAGTTTGACAAACCTTCAATCAGGCGGTACCTTTTAATGTTAGCATGAACAAGTTGATTGACACTCACGTCCACTTGGACGAGATAGCTAACACAGAACAGGCTATCGCTGAAGCCAGGTCAGCAAACATCATCGCCATCATCGGGGTTGGCTCTGACCTTGCGTCAAACCAGAAAATTCTGGCTCTGGCTGAGCAGTATCAAGGGTACGTCTATCCATCACTGGGCTACCACCCCTACAATATCAAGGTCTCAGAAGTTGACCGTACCCTGGAGTTCATGGAGGCAAACATTAATAAGGCTGTAGCCATCGGGGAAATCGGGCTGGACTACCACAAGCGCGTGAGGAAAAAAGCAAACAAGGCCTTACAGAAGGGAGTGCTCCAAGAAGTGCTCCAACTTGCCCGGAAGTATGATAAACCAGCCCTGGTCCATTCCCGCTATGCCTGGCGCGATTCTCTTGACTTAGTTGAATCAGTGCCAGTGGCAAGAGCAGTATTCCACTGGTATGCTGGAACTTCAAGTGTGCTGAGGGATATCGTTGACCACGGCTATTTCATTTCTGCCACCCCGGCTGTCGAGTACCACGCCGAACACCGCCGAGCGATAAAGGAAATCCCTTTAGAAAGGCTCCTGCTGGAAACAGACGCTCCCGTTGTCTATCACCGGGAAAGTGAAGAGGAATACGAGTCCAGACCAGTTCATTTATTACGAACTTTAGCTGGTGCTGCCGCCGTCAAAGGCTTGGACACTACTCAAGTTGCTCAAGGCACCACCGAAAATGCGATTGAATTCTTTCGCCTGCCGTTACCTCAGGTGTGAAATATCATTCAAAGTAATCAGCCGTGCCTTGCTGTCGGTGATGCGGACTATACTGAGTGAAGCGTTGCTCAGCTCAAAGCGACGGTAAATGCTATAGGACGCTCCAAGGGCATAAATTGCCATCACCTTGACCACGATTTCATGAGTTACAATCAGGACATTTTTATCCACATTAGCGCCGGCAATTTTATCAAAAGTGCGGGTAACCCGCTCAACTACCTGTTTGAAGCTCTCTCCGTTAGGCACCGTGACGCCGGTGGGGTCGGTACGCCACTCCTGCCACAGTTGAGGCCAGCCGCGAGCGATTTCATCAATATGCAGACCTTCCCAGTCGCCCAGCTTTATCTCAATCAAGTCCTGCATTACCTCGGTTTTTAATTGGTGGGGTTCAGCGAGAAGCAAAGCCGTATTGTAGGCTCGCTTCAGCGGGCTGGAATAGATGACGCTGGTGGGTAAGTCCACCAAACGAGCCGCCAATTTGCGCGCCTGAGAGTAACCTTCTTGGTTTATGTCTTCATTTGACCAGCCCATATAGAAACCATTGATGTTAGAATCGGTCTGACCATGACGCACCAGAAGGATGGTCGTTGCCATCGATACCTCCGGCAGAAAAATTCGCTTAGAAAAGCCGCCAATCCCGTAAGCCCTGCTGGATGACTGCCAGATACTCCTTTGATGGTTGGGCTTCTTCCAGCAGTCCGGCTTTGATATAGGTTATAGCTTCAATCGGCTCATCATCTTCACTGAAGACAGTTATTTTCAGTCGGTTATAGCTCTGCGGGTAGCCCTCATATTTGTCCAGCCGCTGGAGACAGTGCTCCGAAATCTCGTAGATTGCTCCCCGCACCCTATCCCCCCTTGAGGCTTTGATGCTGGCGACGGCTCCTTTCCACTGCCGCGACCACCCCACGAATACCAGCTTGTAGTTCGGGAGGACCGCTGTAAATAAGGGCTTACTATCCGGACAGCGCTCCTGCATCTGTTTTTTATTGAGGTTGCTGGCATAAGCAAAATAATACATCAGCTTTTCTTTTGCTCCCCCTGACCGGGAGGCTGGGGCGCTGGCTGTCAGCAGCCCGGTTCACCTAGATGTCCGCAGCAACTTTGTCCCTTACTTATCTTGATAAAGTTATTGCGGAACAAAAGGTAGATTTTACGGTGAAGAGGCATCGGAGCCGAAAAATTGGTGAAGAAAGCTGGTAAGCTTGGCATTACCTGACTCCTCGTCATTAAATATTACAACTTTACCACCAATATAGCTAGAGGGATTTTTCAGTTTTATTTGCATTTGGTTGTCATTGCGAGCGAAGCGAAGCAATCCCAATTCTTTGAGATTGCCACGGGGTCTCACGACCCCTCGCAATGACACGTGGTATCACATTCAACCAAAACCGAACAGAACCTTTTTTACCTAGGTTGACACAGGCAC
>CAZCEF010000115.1:0-4198 GCA_964497695.1 uncultured Dehalococcoidaceae bacterium
AGGCTAAAACCAAAGCCAGTATGATGAGGATGACCATTATGACCCCGGTCAGTATGCTGATTCTTTTCAGCTCCCTGACAGCGTAGGGGTATTGAACAGTTATCGTTTTTGTCTTTCGGGCAACAGGGGTGGCTAGACCTATTTGGGCAACAGCTGCTGGTATCCCCCTCGGTGGTTGGCTCTCTACTTTTCTTTTTGCCTGAAAGCGTTTCCCTTTACGTGATTTCGGCATTTATGTCTCCTTCAGTGTTGACTACTTAGCCCTCGGGTGAGACCTTTCGTAGGTGCGTCGGACATGTTCCGAAGTCAGATGGGTATAGACCTGAGTGGTGGAGATATTGGCGTGTCCCAGCAATTCCTGTACGGCTCTAAGGTCGGCGCCACCGCTGAGCATATGGGTCGCAAAGCTATGCCTTAAGGTATGGGGGCTGACCTCAGCGCTGAGCTTGGCAGCTTTCGCATATTCCTTCAACTTTTGCCAGAAGCCCTGTCTGGTCAGCCGCTCCCCGCGGGGATTAAGGAATAAAGCAGTTTCGGCCCGGTTACGGACTAACTTGGGTCTAGTCTGCTCAATATAATCCTTGACTGACCGCGCCGCACCGGCATAAATCGGGATGAGGCGCTCCTTTTTACCTTTGCCCAAACAGCGTACATAGCCACCTTCGGTATCAACATCGCCCATATTTAAGGAAACAAGCTCGCTTATCCTCATGCCGCTGGCGTAAAGAAGCTCAAGCATGGCTTTATCTCGTTTGGCTTCCAAGGTATTCATTTTTGCTGGTTGTTCCAGAAGACGGCGCACCTCAGTGATGGAAATGGGCTTGGGGAGTGGTTTACCCACGCTGGGAGAACTCATATTTTCGGTGGGGTCGGTCCTAATCATGCCTTCGGCGGTGAGAAAGCCAAAGAAGGAGCGGGCGGCGGCGACCTTGCGGGCGATGGTGGTTGGTGCGTACCTTCTCTCTTTAAGATTGAGCATATAGCTCAGCATCCACTGGCGATTAAAGTTAGCCCAGGAGGGCATCAGGTTTTGCTTGGTGGCTTCCAGAGTGGCAAACTCAGCCAGATAATTAAGGTCATTGCGATAGGCGGCGATGGTGTTTCCAGAAAAGCCTTTCTCTACATTCAAATAATTTAAGAAGCTGTTAATTTCACTCTTCACCGCGCCTCCTTGTCATCAGCAAAATTAGTATATGTCAAGTAATGGGTATTTTAACATAAAATTATAAAACGCGAAAGTAGCTGGTTAAAAATGGCAAAGGGGATTGACAAGAAACGAAATTCGTGATAAAGCAAATAGGTCAATCATCAATTGACGGAACCGGTAAAGGAGGCGAAAGATGACCGCAACTGAAAAACTAGCCCGATTTGTTTTGGAGACCACTTACCATGACCTGCCCCCTAAGACAGTCCAGTATGCCAAAAACTTAGCCTTGAGTGTTCTGGGGTCAATCATCTGGGGCTCTACCCTCCCCGCCGGCAAAATTATCGCCCGGCTGCTCAAAGAAATGGGTGGGGCAACGGAGGCGGGGGTGATTGGTAGCGGGTTTAAGGCACCGGTGGCGAATGCCGCACTAGCGGGAGGTAGCTTTGCCCACGCCGCTGAGTGGGAGGGAGACAGCCGACCTGAGATGGTGGGGGTCATGACGGTATTTCCGGTGGTGTTCGCCATGGCGGAGAAGATGGGGCTTCCCGGGAAAGATGTTCTGGAAGCGGCAATTATTGCCCACGAGGTGCAGTCTCGGATTGGACTCGCCTGTCTGCCGGCGACGGAGCGGGGATTTTTTGCTGTTCCTGTCTTTGGTAACTTCGGTTCTGCTGTTGCCAGCGCCAAAATGCTGAAGCTAAATGCCGACCAGATATGTGTCGCGCTTAGTATCGCCGCTTCACAGGCGGCGGGCACTCTGCGACAGCACGACACGATGACGCACTTTGTGGAGACTGGATTTCCTTGCCGGAACGGTGTTTTGGCAGCGATGCTTGCCCGAGACGGCTTTACTTCTGATATGAACATTCTGGAAGATAACAATCGGGGCGTCGGCTTCTGTACCGCGGTTGCCGGGAAAGAAGGCTTTCGGATAGAAAAATTGACTGAGGGGCTGGGCAAGGAGTTCCGCACTGAGCTCCTTGATACCAAACATTTCCCCTGCCACTCCCTCCAGCAGCGCTCCCTGGAGGCAATCCTAGACTTGCTGGGAAAGGTCTATACCAATTATCGGGATATTGATAGTGTTGCTGTGGAGATGAAGCCGGGGATTGCCCGCCAGCTTGATTTGCTTGACCCACCCGATGGGGAGCATGCTAGGGTGAGCATTCAGCATGGCATCGCCGCGGCTATCCTGGAAAAGAAAATCGGGATAGATTCTTTTACCGATGAAAAAGCCACCGATGCTAAATTCAAAGAAGTGCGCCAGAAGGTGCAGATTGTTGTCAGTCCGGAGTGGGAAAGTCAGGGGCTCAATGACTTTGAGATCGTGACCATCAAGCTCAAGGATGGTAAGGAGTACAGCAGTCCCCGATGGGAGACCTGGCGCGGGCATCACACCTCCCCCTTCACCACCGAAGAATTAGTTGCCAAGTACAAAGATGCCACCAGCGGCACTCTCTCGCCGAAGCAAATTGAACGTTCTATGCAACTGGTGATGAATCTGGAGAACTTGAAGGATGTTAAAGAGCTGATGAAGATTTTGACTTTCCCGAGCAAGAAGTAATAGATTAATACCATCGGGGGTGCTTCATGGAAGACATATTCAGTCTAAAGGGGAGAGTCGCCATGGTTACCGGGGGAAATGGCGGCATCGGTAAGGGCATTGCTGATGCGCTCGCTTCCAAGGGGAGCGATATTGTCATTGCGGCACGTAATGAGGATAAAACGGCGGAGGCGGTCAAAGACATCAAAGAAGGGTTCGGCGTGAAGGTGCTGGGCGTAAAGGTGGATGTTGCTCAGGAGACAAGTGTCCAGGAAGCGGTCAAAAAAGCCATTGATGAATTCGGTAAAATCACCATCCTGGTCAATAATGCTGGCGTGAATATCCGCAAATTACCTCAGGAATATACCGTTGATGAGTGGGACTGGATAATGAACACCAACTTGCGTGGCGCTTTCCTCTGTGCCAAGACGGTCTATCCGTCAATGAAGGCGGCAGGGGGTGGTAAGATTATCAACATTGGTTCAATGACCTCCCTTTTCGGGTTGGGCCGGACTCTGGTCTACGCCTGCAGTAAGATGGGCATTCTGTCCCTGACCTATTCGCTGGCACTTGCTTGGGTGAATGATAATATCCAGGTCAATGCCATTCTGCCCGGCTGGATAAAAACACCGCTCACGGCTAATATTCAGAAAGCTTTCCCCAATATTGAGGAGTTCATCAAGGCGAGAGTGCCGATGGGTCGGTGGGGTAAGCCAACGGATTTCGCTGGCGCCGCCATATTTTTAGCCAGCCACGCCTCGGACTTTATCACTGCGGAGTATCTCCGGGTGGATGGCGGCTTTGCTCAGGGAGCCAACACGCCTACCCCCTTTAATCCATAAATAAGAGCACAAAAATCTCTCGTATTGAAAAACAAAAGGAGGTTTTAAGAATATGCCTTACGGCTCAGGTAAATACACTTACGAGCTGGTGGACTGGGCAAAATTACCCCCGGGGTTGTCTTTTCTGGATGTCGGCGGCATTTCCACCGATGCCAAAGACAACGTCTACGTCCTCAATCGTAGTCAATACCCCATAATGGTCTTCGACCGCGAAGGTAATCTTCTCAAGAAGTGGGGGGAGGGGTTCTTCAATCGGGCGCATGGTAGTACCATCACGCCCGAGGGCCACATCTGGTGTACTGACGACCGGAACCATATCGTCGCCAAATTTGACACCGATGGCAACGTGCTGACGACGCTCGGCACCAAGGGGCAGGCATCCGATAGCGGCTACATCCGTACCTGGGACTTCTGGGAGAGCCTGGGGAGGGTTGTCCGTGCCGCCCCGCCTTTCAACCGCCCCACTGGCATCGCTCTGAACTCGAAGGGCGAAATCTTCATTGCTGATGGCTATGGAAATGCATCAATGCACAAGTTCAGCCCGGATGGCAAACTCATCCTGTCCTGGGGTGCGCCGGGTGGTCGGCCGGGCCAGTTCCGCCTCCCTCACTCCTGTCGCGTGGACCGGAAGGACCGGGTCTGGGTTACCGACCGGGAGAACCACCG
>CAZCEF010000116.1:0-4160 GCA_964497695.1 uncultured Dehalococcoidaceae bacterium
CGGGAGAATAGACGTCCAGCTTCTCCTTCGTCTCCCCAAAAATCTTGCGTACCAGGGAGTAGCCGTTGGTGTGCAGTCCGCTGGAGGGTAGACCGATGATGACGTCGCCGGCGGAGATGGCCTTGCCCATCATAATTTTGTCTTTCTCCACCGCCCCGACGATGAAGCCGACCAGGTCGTAATCATCGCCGGTGTAGATTCCGGGCATCTCGGCGGTCTCACCGCTCAGCAAAGCACAGCCGACCTCTTTGCAGGCTTTCGCCAGCCCAGTGACAATTGCCTCGACTCGCTCCGGGACCAGCTTGCCCATCGCAATGTAATCCAGGAAAAAGAGGGGTGACGCGCCGCAGGTAAAGATGTCATTGACGCAGTGATTGACGATGTCCATCCCGATGGTATCATGCTTGCCCATCGCCAGGGCAATCTTGGTCTTGGTACCGACCCCATCAACGTGCGAGACCAGTACCGGCTTTTTGAACCCCTTGAACTCGTAAAGCCCGCCGAAAAACCCCACCCCGCTCAGCACCTCGTGACCATAGGTGGACTGCGCCAGCTTGGCGATTTGCTTCTTCACCTCGCGGGCGAGGTCGATATTCACCCCGGCGGCGACATAAGTGTGTTTCTCTGCCATTACAGACCCAGCGCTTTATACAGCGCCTTGAAATCAACCTCCGCTTCCAGGATTTCAGCGAGTTTCTTTAATTTGCCTTCCTGACTAAATCGGGACTTAGCCAGCGCCTCTTCAATGTTACTGATGATGGTATTGACATCACTCTTGGCGAGGATAATCGGAACCTTCTTGCGCTCGGCACTGGCGCGAACGGAGCCGTGTACGGGAGTTGAGTTGCCGCTGATAACCAGACATTTGGTCGGGGTCTCCAGGGCCGCCAACTGCATATCGGGTCGGTCGTGCCTCAGAATTACTGCTTTGCTGGCTTTGCGCCCGAAGTATTCCAGTCCCGAGTCCACATACATTGCCCCAAGCATAATATTCTCCACCAGTTTGTTAGACCGGTCAGCATTGTTCAGAATTTCCCCCTGAATGGCATCCGCCAGCTCGCCAATAGTTATCGCCAGTAATGCCCTGTCCTCGGGTATTTCACCCAGAACGGGAATACCAGCATCATTGAAGCGAGGCGAGACCTGTTTTCCCACCTTTTCCAGCTGGCTCTTTGGCACCCTGTTGAAAACAATGCCAATCAAGTTTCCGCCGAACCCCTTATAGGTGTCCACCAGTCTCATCCTGCCCAGTTCAGGGGTATAGCCTTCCACAACGAGCACCTTTGCTGATACGTTTTCCGCTATCTGATAAACCGCTTTGCTCAGATTGTCCTGTGGGTTTTGCCCGCACCTCCCCTCAATAATCACCACATCTCTGCCGGCGACCCGGGCAAAGGCTTGCTTGATGCCTTCCAAAGCCGGCGTCAGGGCTTCTACCGGCTCTGCCAGATTGAGGACCTGCTTCATAAAAGCAACATCGCCATCTCTGGCGCCTGGTCTGAGGTAGCCCACCTTCTTCCCCTCGCCGAGCAGTCGTTTACCTATGCCTGCCGCGAATGCCGTTTTGCCGACCGCTTCTTCCGCCGAGACAATAAATAAAGCGACCACGCCTCACCTCCGCTAGGTTTAGGGAACTTGTCCTTAATTATAATGCCTGACGGCTCTTACGTAAAGGGCGGGGCGGAGAGGGCAATGTTGAGCCCGGATGTTCTTAAGGAACGAATCTAGCCGTGAGGTGTTTTTAGAGTTTTGCAAAGGATGGCAACGACGCGAAAATGGATTGAGTGTCTGAGTGGTGAGTCGCTTGTTCTGCCTTGGACTAGCCTATATTTTTTGTTCACGTTATGATATTATGTCTTCGAGTGGCATAATAAGAGAGAGGGACTTCGTTTATGGCTAAGTTTCTGGATACAACAGGAGTCTCATATCACCTCCAGCAACTTATTAACGGCACCAATGAGAAGTTAATCTTAATTAGTCCTTATCTCAAAATAAATGACCGCCTGAAACAGTCTCTGGAGGATAAAGACCGCCTGAAAATCGACATCAGGCTTATTTACGGAAAAGATGAGTTGCAGCCTGCCGAACACAATTGGCTTAAGTCGCTACGGAGTATTCGCTCCAGTTTTTGCCAGAACCTACATGCTAAATGCTACCTCAACGAGAAAGAGGCAATTATCACCTCTATGAATCTTTATGATTTCTCCCAAGTCAATAACAATGAAATGGGAATTTATGTAGACAAGGCTGAAGACCCGGAGTTATATAGCAGTATCTATGAAGAGGCGATGAGGCTCGTCAGGATAAGCGACGAAATCAAGATTTCAGTCGCAAAGGTACCTAAAACCGACGACATAGTGGCAAAAACGCCGTCAAATGCTGATGGGTTCTGTATCCGCTGCCGCACAGGGGTCAGGCTAAATCCGATGGCTCCTTATTGCATTAAATGCTATAGCTCTTGGAAAAAATCCGAGGATGATGAACACGAAGAGAAGTACTGTCACATATGCGGGAAGCCACACAAATCCACCCTTAATAAAACCAGCCTGCTATGACTGCTACAACATCAACAAGAATAGGCTAGAATTTCCGTTGCTGTAGCAGGCACCTGTACTGCCCCTCACTCTCTCCCGCGAGGGGGGAGAGGATTGCTGCGAGGAACTCTCTTCAGCCTGACTTCACCTCCTTGAATTTCTCAAAAGCCCGCTCCCAGTAAGAGTTCGGTATGGGCTGGTAAGAAGTCAACGGAAAAGACTGACGCACCACTTCCCTTAGTTCCTCATGAGATTTGATTTTCCCAAAAGCCTTCGCCTGAATCAGGACATTGCCAATGGCGGTGGCTTCAACTGGACCCGCGTAAACGGGTAGCCCGGTAGCATCGGCGGCAAACTGGCAGAGCAAAGCATTCTGCGAGCCACCGCCCACAATATCAATCTGCCCTATCTTCTTGCCTCTCACATCCTCAAGCTGTTCTAGCGTGTAGCGGTAAGCTAGGGCGAGGCTTTCCAGTATTACCCGGACAAACTGCCCGATGTCCTTGGGACAGGGCTGACCAGTCTGCTGGCAAAAATTGGCGATTGCCGCCGTCATAGAGTCAGGCTTGAGGAAGTCGGGGTAGTCCGGGTCAATAACGATGCCGGCGGGGGCAGTATTCTCTGCCATTTTCACCAGCTCGGTGTAGGAATAGTCTTTAGTTTTTGCCCATTCCCAGCGGCACTCCTGCAGCAGCCACAGACCAGTAAGGTTCTTCAGCACCATAAACGTGCCACCGGCACCGCCCTGGTTAGCAATTTTGTATTTAAACGTCTTTTCATTGATAATCGGTCTTTTTGCTTCAATCCCCATCAGCGACCACGTCCCCAAGCTGATGTAGGCGAAGTTTTCGCTTAGGGTTGGCACGGCGGCGACAGCGTTGGAGGTATCATGAGTTGCCCCCGCCACCACCGGGATACTTTCCATACCCGTTTGGCTGGTGATGTGCTCAGTCAGATTGCCAATAATCGTCCCATCCGGAACAATTTCCAACATCAGGCTCTTCGGTAAGCCGAGATGTTGGAAGATTTCATCGTCCCAGTCGCCAGTCGTCGGGTTATAAAGCTGGGAGCCAGAGGCAATCGTGAATTCCGTTTTCTTCACGCCAGTCAGGAAATAATTGAAGAGATCGGGCATAAATAACAGCGCCGAAACTATCTTGAGCTGAGGACTCCGGCTGAGCACCAAAGAGTAGAGCTGAAAAAGTGTGTAAATGGGGCGGGCTTCTAGCCCGGTAAGCTGATGGAGCCGTTCCGGCGAGATTTTCTTATGAAATTTCGCCATCACTCCCTGCGTGCGTTTGTCCCGATAGGAATAAGGCGCGCCAATCAGACCGCCTTTAGCGTCAAGCAAGCCAAAGTCAAGCCCCCAGGTATCCACGCTCAGGCTTATCGGGGAGCTGGTGTGCTTACTGGCACAAATACGCAGTCCTTCCAGCACCTCTTGGTAGATGCCGATGACGTCCCAGTGCAGGTGCCCGAGGATATTGACCATCTCGTTGGGGAAAGAGTGAATGGGGTTGAGGCGGAGCTTCTTATTCTCCAGTTCACCGAGGATGACCCTTCCGCCACTCGCCCCCAGGTCTATCGCCAGATATTGCTCCATCATGCCTAAATTGAAAGTTTCTT
>CAZCEF010000117.1:0-4144 GCA_964497695.1 uncultured Dehalococcoidaceae bacterium
TTTTCAGCTCCCGACCGTAGAGAATGCTCTTGTAGTCCAGTACGTAGACTTCAATTCCACGCTCCTTGCCCCCAAAAGTCGGGCTCTTACCAATATAGGTCATAGAAGGGTAGGCTCTACCATTAATATAAGTGAGGCTGGCATAAACACCATCAGCGGGAATCGCCTGCTCGGGACTGATTCTCAGGTTAGCCGTGGGGAAGCCGAGCTTCACGCCCCGCCCGGCGCCCGTCACCACCGACGCCTGCAAACTGAAGGGTCGTCCCACCATCTTCGCCACCTTTTTCATATTGCCTCTGACTAAAGCTTCCCGGATGGCAGTACTGCTGACCACTTCCCCATTAATAATCATCGGGGAAACTATCGCCACAGTGAAGCCCATTTCCTTGCCGAGTGCTATGAGGGTCTCAACGCTGCCTTCGCGGTTCCTGCCCAGCGCAAAGTCAGGTCCGATGACCAGTCCGCGCATACGCAGGTACTCCTTCAGCAGATGAACAAACTGGCGGGGAGTGAGGTGGGACAACTCAGGACTAAAGGATAGCGGGATAATAAATTCCACGCCCGTTTCCTTAATCAGTCTAATCCTTTCTTCCAGGTCAGTGAGAAAGGGGAGTTTGGTGTCGGAAAGAACTTCTTGAGGGTGCTGACGGAAGGTGACGACTCCGGGAAGCAGGTTACACTGTCTGGCTTGCTCAACCAGGCGTGAAATCAGATGTCTATGCCCCAGGTGGACCCCATCAAAGACGCCAACCGTGAGTAAAGTATCTTTACCGCGGGAAAACCGGGCTAGCTCTTCTTCTACTAACATGCTTTCACCTGACAAGAGCCATATCTAGCTGGAGATAATAAAAAGTCAGCACTTAGCTGATGTGTTTTAATACTATCATAAGCCCAATTAGGCGTCAACTTGAAAAATTGGGGGTTTCATTTGCCTTTGGTTGTTTGTCTGAATCGGAGCCAGAGAGAACCTAAAGGAAGACGGGCTGACGCCTCTCTTATCGGTCCTCAGAATTTACTGGTGCTGGAAAGGGGGGAGTACTGCCAGAAGAGGGGCGCTAGCCCCTCTTAAATCTTTCCTCCCCTCTCCTGATAGGAGAGGGGATTAAGGGGTGAGGTCAAAAGCCTTTGTCAGCGCCACCGCGCCAAAACATGGGACATAAAAATGACCCCTGTCCACAAAACTTTACATAACTCTAAAAACGAATCAAAGCTAACCACTCTCAATTCATTTCCCTTAAAAAATCTTGTTGAGTTCCAAAAGTCCAAATAGCTTGCTTGACTCAAGTCGGGGTAGGACAGGGAGTCTACCTAAAGCTCTCCAGCACGAGGTAAAAGTAATAGACCACTACCCCGGCAAAAACAACGCTATCCGTCCGGTCAAGCACACCGCCATGCCCCGGCAGCAGTTTGCCTGACTCTTTCACCCCTACGTTTCGCTTGAGAATGGATTTCGCCAGGTCACCAAACTGTCCCAGCACGCTCACCAACAGCCCGAGGAGTATCACCTGCCAGTAGTTCAGAGGCAGCTGAAGAGGCGTTGGTATGGTAAAAAGCAGGCTGACCGCAATGGCACCCAGAACCCCACCCACTGCCCCTTCCCAGGTCTTGTTGGGGCTGATGAGGGGGGCGAGGGAATGCTTACCAAAAGCCTTGCCCACAAAATACGCTGCAGTATCCGACCCGAAAGTGGTAAATAAGGCAAAGAAAACCCAATTCCTGCCACCATCAATCCTAAGTGCCACCAGATAGCTCAGTAGCCACCCGAGATAGAGGATTCCCCCCATCGTCCACACCCACCCAGCAAAGGCGCCGTCTCTCTGGGGGCGGAGTACCAGCCAGATAAGGGAGATAACCACGCCCGAGGTGAACAGAACCGGAGCTGTGAACTCATATTTAACGTGGGGACTGATGATGAAAAAGACTGTCCAGATAACTCCGAAGTAGGTCAGAAGGGGCACATTGAAAGTCGCGGCGAGCCGGTAGAACTCAAGGATAGCAAGAATGCCCCAGATGACCGCTAGGATGGTGAACCAGGGGAGGGGTCTATCAAACCACACCGCAATTATCAGGATGGGGATGCCAACCAGCGCGGTTAAGAGCCGTTTTTTAAGCATGGCCTGACTTTACAGGGCGCCGAAGCGTCTTTCTCTCTGGCTATAGGCAACCAAGGCTTTGTCAATATCCTCTTTGCTGAAATCGGGCCACAGGACATCAGTGAAATAGTACTCACTGTAGGCAGTCTGCCAGATTAAGAAGTTGCTCAGTCTGAGCTCATCACCGGTGCGAATCAGTAAATCAACGTCGGGCAGCCCCGTCGTGTAAAGATAATTACTGAGCAGTCTTTCGTCTATCTTCTCTGGCGGGATACCTTCCGCCACAATGCGACGCACCGCATCCACAATTTCAACTTTGCCCCCATAATTGAAGGCTAAGCTGAGCACCAGCCCTTTGTTGTTCTTGGTCAGTTCCATCGCACCATTGACTGCCTTCTGTAGCCAATCGGGAAGCTGGCGAAGTCTGCCCAGATGGCGCACTTTGACCCCTCGTTCATGCAGTTTAGGGACGTCTTTTTCTATCCTTTCTTTTAAAATACGGAATAGACCGCTGACTTCTTCTTTGGGGCGCGCCCAGTTCTCCGAGGAAAAGCCGTAAAGTGTCACATACTTGATGCCGTAATCATCAAGGTATTCAATAATGGCGCGCATGTTCTGTACGCCAGCGCGGTGCCCTTTGAGTCGGGGTAACCCCTGCCGCTCCGCCCATCGCCCGTTACCATCGGGCACAATGGCGACATGCATCGGCAAACGTTTAATCTTCTTCACTGCGGATGCACTTTTCATCTTGCTGTCTGGTAAACCTCAAGCTAGACTTCCATCAATTCGGCTTCTTTGTCCTTGCCAACCTCATCAATACTGGCGATATAGCTATCAGTGAGCCTCTGTAACTGCGTGAGAGCCCGTTTGTGCTCGTCCTGCGATATCTCCTTGTTCTTTTCCATGTCTTTCATGCGATTCACCGCTTCGTGACGCAGGTTGCGCACGGCAACCCTTCGCTCCTCAACCCGCCGCCGCACCAGCTTAATTAATTCCTGCCGACGCTCTTCGGAAAGCTGGGGGATACTTATTCGGATGACATTGCCATCACTGGTTGGATTCAGTCCAAGCTCGGATTTCTGGATTGCCTTCTCAATATTCTGTAGCGAGCTCTTGTCCCAGGGGTGTATCACGATAAGCCTGGCTTCAGGCACGGAAATACTTGCCAGTTGGTTCAGTGGGGTGGGAACGCCCATGTAGTCCACTTTGATATGGTCAACTAACGCTGGTGTGGCACGCCCGGTGCGGAGGGTGGCTAACTCCTTCTTTAAACCAGCCACCGTAGTCTTCATTTTTTCTTCAATGCTGAGTAAAGTGCTGGTAACCATCTCTTCACTCACTATAGATTAAGGTACCAATAGGCTCTCCGCTAACTGCTTTCTCAATCCCCTGGCGAGCATAAAGGTCAAAGACGATTATAGGTAGTCGGTTCTCCATGCATAAGGTGAGGGCGGTGGCATCCATTACTTCCAGGCGCTTGTCTAGTGCTTCCTGGTGAGTTATCTTATCAATCTTCTTAGCCCTGGGGTCTTTGCGAGGGTCAGCACTGTAAACGCCATCAACATTGTTCTTGGACATAAGCAGGACGTCAGCCCCGATTTCAATTGACCGCAGTGCTGCCGCCGTATCCGTGGTCATGTAGGGATTGCCCGTACCACCGGCAAAAATGACTGCCCTTCCCTTCTCCATATGACGAATAGCACGACGTCTGATATAAGGCTCTGCCACCTGATTGATGCCTATCGCCGATTGGGTTCGGGTAACCACGCCTTCCTTTTCCAGAACGTCTTGCAGAGCCAGAGCGTTTATCACGGTTGCCAGCATGCCAGCGTAGTCAGCGGTGACTCTGTCCATGCCATTAACTTCGGCACTAGCCCCCCGCCAGATGTTCCCCCCACCGACAACTATACCGACACTGACGCCCATTTCCATGATACGCTTGATTTGCTTGGCTATTCGGGACAAGGTGGGGAAATCAATACCTGAACCGCTTTCGCCACCAAGCGACTCGCCACTGAGTTTGAGCAGGACACGCTTATATTTTACAG
Source organism: uncultured Dehalococcoidaceae bacterium (assembly GCA_964497695.1). Taxonomy (GTDB): domain Bacteria; phylum Chloroflexota; class Dehalococcoidia; order Dehalococcoidales; family RBG-16-60-22; genus JBGOXU01. The sequence continues at coordinate 4,142 of CAZCEF010000117.1, forward strand.
CCA
>CAZCEF010000118.1:0-1893 GCA_964497695.1 uncultured Dehalococcoidaceae bacterium
ATCGGGTTAATCCGGTTTTGACCGGCGTACTTCGGCGCGCTACCGTGGGTTGGCTCAAAGACAGCAATCGCATCACCGATATTGGCGCCCGGCGCCAGCCCCAGTCCCCCTACCAGCCCGGCACAGAGGTCAGAGAGAATATCGCCATAGAGATTCGGCGCTACAACCACATCAAACTGCTGTGGTCTTTTCACGAGCTGCATCGTCATATTGTCCACCAGCCTATCGTCAAACTCAACGCTAGGATATTCCTGAGCCACCTGACGAGCCACTGCCAGAAACAAGCCATCAGAGAATTTCATGATGTTAGCCTTATGGATGGCGGTTACTTTCTTCCTCTGGTAGGCTCGGGCATATTCAAAGGCAAACTTGACAATACGCCGACTCCCCGTCTCGGAAATCATTTTGATACTGACGCCAGCATCTTTCGCAATCTCGCCCCTTTTGGTGGTAGTCACCAGTTTAATCAGCTTGGCAAGCTCTGGAGAGCTCTTCTCAAACTCAATACCAGCATAGAGGTCTTCCATATTTTCCCGAATAATGATAATATCCACATCCTTATAGCGGGAGGGAACACCCCGGTAGGTCTTGCACGGTCGGACGCAGGCGTAGAGGTTCAACGCCTTGCGCAAAGCGACATTGACACTACGAAATCCCGTGCCTACCGGCGTGGTGACTGGACCCTTAAGAGCAGTCTTGTTCTTGCGGATGGACTCAAGGACAGCATCAGGTAAAGGCGTGCCGTATTTTTCAATGACGTCAGCGCCAGCGTAAGCAACTTCCCAGTTGAAAGCAATTCCGGTTGCTTCCAGAACCCGTCGGGTGGCTTCTGTAACCTCGGGACCGATGCCATCGCCGGGAATGAGAGTAACGCTATAAGCCATCGGACTCACCTCCTTAAACTACAGCCTAAAATCGCCGTACTTCTGAATATAGGGTATCAGCCCGCCTTCTGCCAAAATGCGGAGCATTACCTCCGGAATTTTGCCCAAAGTCAATTCACTACCATTGGTGAGGTCCTTTACTTTGCCACCTTCCAGGTCAATCTCAAGCTCATCGCCGTCATTGATTTTATCGGTATCACACATCAGGACAGGTAGACCCAGATTAATGGCATTGCGGAAAAATATCCGGGCTACTGATTTCGCCAGAATAGCACTAACGCCTGCCATCTTGATAACCAGCGGCGCATGCTCCCGGCTTGACCCCAGCCCAAAGTTACTCCCCGCCACAATGAAATCCCCTGGCTTGACCCGAGAAACAAAAGTAGGGTCAGCATCTTCCAAAACGTGTTTCGCCAGCTCCGCGAGATTGCTTCTCAGATGAGCGTAGCGGCCAGGAATAATATGGTCGGTGGAAATGCTATCACCGAACTTAAACGCCCTGCCTCTAAGCACTAGAGCACCTCCCGCGGGTCGGTGATTTCACCGTAAAGTGCCGTAGCCGCCGCAGTGGCTGGGCTTGCCAGATAGACAAACGCTTCCGGATTACCCATCCGTCCCTTGAAATTGCGGTTGGAGGTGGAGAGACAGACCTCCCCTTTCCCCAGCACCCCCTGATGTAAGCCAAGACAGGGTCCACAGCCCGGAGGTAAGATTGTCCCACCCGCTTCAACTAAGGTCTGGATATAGCCCGCTTTCAGAGCCGCCACTAAAATCCGCCGCGAAGCCGGGGCAACGATGAGGCGGGTCTGGGGGTGACATTTCTTTCCCTTTAAGATATTGGCGGCGATCGCCAGGTCTTCCAATCGTCCGTTGGTGCAGGTGCCAATAAAGACCTGCTGGACTTTAGTACCTTTAAGTTCTCTCACCGGGGCGGTATTATCAACGGTGTGGGGCTTGGCTAAAGTCGGCTCAAGCTCGGCGGCGTTAATTTTGATCGTTCGCTCGTAGA
>CAZCEF010000118.1:1993-4109 GCA_964497695.1 uncultured Dehalococcoidaceae bacterium
ACTTTGAAACTTTCCGGCACCCGAAACCAGGTCTTACCCAGCCCCATCACCACCGCCACATCGGAGGAGCCCATGCCGGTAGCAAAGGCACCTAAGCCACCTGCCGTTACAGTATGCGAATCAGCACCGACGATGACATCGCCAGGCTTGGCTAAGGATTCAATCACAATCTGATGGCAAACACCCTCGCCAACATCAGAAATCACCACACCGTTTTCGTGGGCAAAGTGGCGCAGGAGAATATGGTCAGTAGATAGGTTGACACTGGGGCTGGGTACGGCATGGTCAATAAAAAGGACCGTTTTCTGCGGTTTTGCTAAATGCTTGAGACCACTCTCGTGAAATTGCCTGACAGTGAGCGGCCCCGTGGTATCCTGAGCAAAGACCAGGTCAACTTCGGCAATAACAATGTCTCCCGCTTTGGCGTCAGCGCCAGAATTCCGGCTCAAAATCCTTTCGGCTAAAGTCTTGCCCATATCTCACTACATCGGTATATTACCGTGCTTCTTGGCTGGGCGGGCCTCTTCTTTGTTCTGTAATGCCTCAAGGGCGGCGATTATCTTGGGGCGGGTATCGTGCGGTGGGATAACAGCGTTAATATAACCCATGCTGGCAGCGACGTACGGGTTATAGAAAAGCTCACGGTATTCGGCTATCTTTTCCTTCATTTTGGCGGTGGGGTCGGCAGCCGACTGTATCTCCTGGCGGTGAATAATTGCCGCAGCACCTTCCGCCCCCATTACTGCAATCTCGGCACTGGGCCAAGCAAGAGTATAATCGGCACCGAGACTCTGACCGCACATGGCAATATAAGCGCCGCCATATGCCTTGCGAGTAATTAACGTTATTTTAGGAACGGTCGCCTCAGAGTAACACCAGAGGAGCTTGGCACCGTGGCGGATAATGCCACCCCACTCCTGATTGCTCCCCGGGAGATAGCCGGGTACATCAACAATAGTAATTAAAGGTATATTGAAGGCATCACAGAAACGGATGAAACGCGTCGCCTTGTCTGAGGCGTTAATGTCAAGACAGCCGGCGAGGTGATTGGGCTGGCTGGCAATGACACCAACGACATAGCCATTCAGCCGGGCAAAACAGGTAATGATGTTTGGGGCGTAAAGCCGGGAAGGCTCCAGAAATTCGCCGTTGTCCATGATGGACTTAATGACCAGCTTCATGTCATAAGCTTTCTGCGACTCTTCAGGAATAATATTGTCCAAGGCGAGGTCGGCGCGGTCGGGCGAATCAGTAGGAGCAACATAGGGCGGTTTTTCTTCGTTGCTGGAAGGTAGGTAACTCAGCAGTCTCTTTATTTCGGCAATCGCCTGTTCATCATTATCACAGGCAAACTGGGCAACGCCACTCTTGATATTATGAGTCATCGCCCCGCCTAACTCGTCATCCGTTATCTCTTCGCTGGTGGCGGCTTTGACCACATTCGGACCGGTAATATACATATAGCTGGTCTTCTTGACCATGAAAACAAAGTCGGTCATTGCCGGGGAATAGACAGCACCACCCGCCGCCGGACCCATGATTGCCGAAATTTGCGGGATGACTCCTGAAGCACAGGAATTGCGGAAGAAAATCTGGCCATAGCCATCAAGAGCATTGATGCCTTCCTGGATACGCGCCCCACCACTGTCAATGAGACCAACCATCGGCGCTTTGATGCTCATCGCCAGGTCCATAACCTTGCATATCTTTCTAGCGTGCATTTCGCCCAGAGTGCCACCACGGGTGGTAAAGTCCTGAGAGAAGGCGCAGACAGTACGCCCATTGACTTTGCCAAAGCCGGTGACAACGGCATCCGCAGGGATAGAGACTTTGTCCATGCCAAAATTGGTGCAACGGTGCTGGACGAATAAGTCCAGTTCCTGGAAGGTGCCGGGGTCAAAGAGAAGATTGATTCTCTCCCGTGCGGTGAGCTTGCCTGATTCGTGCTGTTGCTGGATGCGCTTTCCGCCGCCACCAGCCTTGATTTCTGCCTCTAGTTTAGCAAGCTTGTCCAGCTCTTCCTTCAAAGCGATTTCACCTCTGGGGACGGAGTGGGGAGTCAAGTTATCTTAACATATTGATAGCTTGCGAGGCAAATAAGGGGCGCGATGATGTC
>CAZCEF010000119.1:0-1838 GCA_964497695.1 uncultured Dehalococcoidaceae bacterium
ATGATTGCAGTCATGCCCCCTGGAAGCACCACCCCAGCTTCGGACATCAGCCGACCTCTCTCCCGTGCGAGATAAACAGCGGTAGCAAAATCAAGAACATTAGCCGCCGCCAAAGCAGTATACTCACCCAGGCTGTGCCCGGCAACAAAGGCGGGCTGAGGCAACTTATCGCCAGTGAACTCTCGGGCGGCTTGGAGAGTAGCGTAACTGACCGTGAGTATGGCAGGTTGGGCATTGATGGTGTCGCGGAGGTCAACCTCGGGACCTTCAAAGCAAAGGCGGGAAAGAGAAAAGCCCAAAACCTTGTCCGCTTGCTCAAAGACAGCTTTAGCCGGAGGGAAATTGTCATAAAGGTCACGACCCATCCTCACCGCTTGTGAGCCCTGTCCGGGAAAAACAAAGGCTGCCTTGCTCATCTTCTCACCTCTAGATGTGGAATGCCGAATCGGCGGTCAAGAAGTCTCAGGCTTGCCGTAGAGTAAGAACTTAGCTGGTCTTTTTCTCTTTGGGTGTCTTAATCTTGATGACTTCCCTGCCATCATAAGTGCCGCAGGTGGGGCAAACGCGATGCGGGGGCTTGGGGCTGTGGCACTGGGGACAGATGTTCAATGGCGGCGGGTCAAGGTGCAAGTGGCTCCGTCTCTCGCCCTGACGCGCTTTGAAATACTTCTTTTTGGTTAAAGGTCCCATATCAAGTCCTTCCTTTACTTACTTCTCAAGTAGTTTTTGCAGTTTTATCCAGCGTGGGTCAATTTCCTGAGCCGGGCAGCAACAGGCGCCACGATTGAGGTTCTGCCCGCAGGCGGGGCAGAGCCCGGCACAGTCTGCCTGGCAAAGCGGCTTCATCGGTATTGCCAGAAGAGCGTATTGCCTCACCGCTTCCGTCAAATCAATAACATGCCGCTCGTCAATGGTGAAGGTGCCGGGTTCTTCAGATACCGGCAGGCGCTCACCGGTAAGGATATCTATCGTCGGCAGATACTCCTCCTCAATTTTAATGGCTACCGGGCAGGAAAAGGGCTCCAGACAGCGACTGCAGGTCAGGTCAGCTTCGGTCTTAATCTCGCCTTCCACCAGAATGCCTCTCTGGGTACGCATGAATCTGACCTCCCCCTTCACCCACCTCACCTTGCCGTCACCGAAATCAACTTCCTCGTCTATCTGAATAGTCCGGACCGAGCCAATTGGCTCTTTCATCAGTCCGGCAACATTTATCTGCATTAATCTCCTTAAATACCCTAAAGATAAGATTCAATGTTACATTATAAGTCAAGAGCGCCACGAATCGCAACCTGAGCTATTTTGCCGAGGGGTCGGACGGCGTCATACTATTTAAGCGCAGGCATCGCCACCGGCTTTGATTCTATCAGTTTCCCCGCCTTGACACACATCCTTGGCATAATGAGGTTTTCCATCTCTCGCGTCTTGCCCTCAGCATCAATCGCATCCCATTTGCCGGAGAGGACTTCCAGCACGGAGACATCAGCATCCATTCCTGGTTTCAGGCTCCCTTTGGTAGTGTCAATGCCGAGGACGCAGGCGGGATTGATAGTGGTCATTCTGACCAGTTGCTCCAGCTTAAAACCAAGAGACAGAAATCGCGACATAACGGCGGTCAGCCCATACACCGGACCGATTATTGACGGCCCGACCACGTCGCTACTAATGATGTAAGGTAAGATACCGGCACTCAAACACTGCTCCGCTGCCCGGAAGCTGAAATTCATCCTGCCCGGAGCCACGTCAAAGATGACCCCCCGTTTCTGCGCCTCTCTAATCTCAGGTATAACACCCTTTTCCGGCTGCAGGATGTTACCCTGCTGGGCAGTATAGATATG
>CAZCEF010000119.1:1938-4094 GCA_964497695.1 uncultured Dehalococcoidaceae bacterium
ACCTGATGGGAATAGGGAATCCACCCGGCATCCACCGCGGCACGGGAAGCACCGACCGCGGCGCCAAAGCACGAAGCCAGCTCCTCAATCAGCTTGAAATTCTCAGGTTTACCCAGCCCCCTTCCCCCCGAAACGATAACATCGGCATCCTCAAGCTTCACTCTCTCGGTGATATCTTCCACAAAGTGGAGGAGCTTGGTACGGGAGATAATGCGCTCTTTGGCAAAGTCTACCTTGATTATCTCGCCCTTGCGGTTGGAGTCAGGGGAGTTCTTCTTAAAGACGCGGGGACGAACCGTCGCCATCTGGGGTCGTTTTACCTGACAGATGATGGTTGCCATGATATTGCCACCAAAGGTGGGGCGAGTCTGCAGGAGGAGCCGGTTCTGGGTATCTATGTCAAGTCCGGTGCAGTCGGCAGTGAGCCCGGTGTTTAAAATCGCCGCAACGCGAGGGATAAAAGCCCGCCCGAGGGAAGTTGCCCCGGCAAGAACGATTTCTGGCTTGTATTTTTGAATGAGTTCAACAAACTGCTGGGTGTACAGGTCTTCCAGATTGGTGGCTAGTTCGGGACTGTCCACCAGATAGACTTTGTCGGCACCACTGGCAATCAGCGGATTGACTTCAGCGATATTATGCCCGAAGCAGACTGCCACCAGCTCGGTCTTGAGAGTATCAGCAAGTTCTCTGCCTTTAGCTAAGAGCTCGTAACCAACGCCCTTTAGCTTGCCATTACGCTGCTCGGCGAAGACCCAGACGCCCCGGTGAGCGTCAGCAGCGGGTGCTTCCACTTTGGGCGCGGCTTCAATTGAAATGGCGGCAACAGTACAGGCATCCACACAGGCGCCGCAGAGGTTACAGCCCTCCTTCACCTGCACTTTGTCATCAACGATTTCCAGTAGTCCAAAGGGGCAAACGCTGATGCAACTGCCGCAGCCAGTACACTGATTGAGGTCAATTTTAAGCCCCATATTCACTCCGTTAAAATAAGCCCGCTTCCCTTAATCTGGTCACCAGGCGTTCAACCTGGCTGGCGGGGTCACCGTTAAGGGCTTCTGCCTTGCAGACTCGCTGCGGGAAGAAAATCTTAATTACTTTGGTCGCCGAACCAGCCAAGCCGACCATATTGGGGTCAACGCCCAGTTCCTTTACCGTCCAGACCGGAATGACGGCCTTCTTCGCCCGTATAATGCCGCGGAGGGAGGGGAGACGGGGGACGTTAATTTCTTTGGTCACTGAGATTACCGCTGGCACGGGCGACTCAATAATCTCATGCCCTTCCTCAATGAGCCGCTGAACGCGCATCTGACTGCCGGCAATGTCATCAATCTTGCTGACATAAGCCACGAAGGGTATTTGCAACATTTCGGAAAGCTCGGGTCCAACCTGTCCGGTATCGCCGTCCATTGTCTGACGACCGCAGATGATAATATCGATCTGCCCCGCTTTCCTGATTGCCGCCGAGAGAGTGTAGGCAGTTGCCCAGGTATCAGCACCGGCAAAAGCTTTATCACTGAGCAATATCGCTTCATCAGCACCCAGGGAGAGAGCTTCTCTCAGGGCTTCCTCTGCCTGTGGCGGGCCCATGCTGAGCACGGTAACCTTGCCGCCAAACCGCTCCTTCAGCCTTACCCCCTCCTCAAGAGCATAGGTGTCAAAGGGGTTGATGACATTCTTGATTCCCTGGCGAATGAGGGTATTGGTCTGGGGGTCAATCTTGACATCGGTGGTGCCGGGGACCTGCTTGAGACAAACGACGATGTTCACGGCGTTCTTGCCTTTCTCTTCCGCAGCTCCAGAGCGATGGCGTTCCTCAGCACCTGATTGGAACCTTCATAAATCTGGGTGATTTTGGCATCCCGCATCATTTTCTCCAGCGGATAATCGCGCATATAGCCGGCACCGCCGCAAATCTGGACGGCATCAATGGTCACTTCCATCGCCATATCGGCAGCAAAGACCTTGCACATTGCTGATTCTTCAGTATAATTCTTGGCGCCACTGTCAATCATTCTGGCAGCGGCATAAATCAATGCCCGAGCCGCTTCAATCTTCGTTGCCATATTACCAAGGATGTCCATAACCACCGGCTGAGCGATGAGTGGTTTGCCGAACTGGATGCGCTTCTCAGTGTAATCAACCGCCGCTTCCAGCGC
>CAZCEF010000120.1:0-2287 GCA_964497695.1 uncultured Dehalococcoidaceae bacterium
ATACGGGCGATGCCATCACCGACTTCAATCACCGTACCCACGTCTACCATGGATACGATCATACCGAACTGCTCAATCTGCTGTTTAATTACCGCAACAATATCCTGTCCCTTGGTTGCCACCAGATACCTCCTTCACCTAGGCGCGTAGCAACTTTTTGACTCAACTCCTTACTGCCTACCCTCAACCAGCGCCTGGACCACCGTCGGGTCAGCCAGAGTGCTGGTATCACCCAGATTGGTCACATCGCCCGCGGCAATCTTGACCAGGATGCGCCGCATAATTTTGCCGCTTCTGGTCTTGGGCAAGGCGTTAGCAAACTGGATTTTCTCGGGGCTGGCGATTGGACCAATTTCCTTACGGACGTGCTGGACAAGCTCTTTCTTGAGGTTATCGCTGCCCGCCATGCCAACTTTCAGAGTAACGAAGGCGTAAATCGCCTGTCCCTTAATCTCGTGGGGCATCGGTACCACGGCTGCTTCAGCCACTTTGGGGTGGGACACCAAGGCACTTTCCACTTCAGCCGTTCCAATGCGGTGACCGGAAATCTTGATGACGTCATCCATACGACCCATCAGCCAGTAGTAGCCATCCTCATCAATTCGGGCGCTATCGCCGGTGGTATAATAGCCCGGAAAGCGGACAAAGTAAGTTTCCTTAAACCGCTTAGGGTCGCCGAAGACACGCCTCATCAGACCGGGCCAGGGGCGCTTGATGACCAGGTAGCCGCCTTCATTAACCGCTGCCGGCGTGCCATCCTCCCTCAACACTGCCGGAACAATACTAGGGAACGGTAGCGTGGCTGAGCCGGGCTTGGTCGGGATGGCGCCGGGGAGCGGCGTTATCAAGGTGCCACCAGTCTCGGTCTGCCACCAGGTATCAACAATCGGGCACTTCCCCTTACCGACAACATTGTAGTACCAAATCCAGGCTTCAGGGTTGATTGGTTCGCCAACCGTACCCAAAATTCGGAGTGAGCTTAAGTCATGTTTATTGACCCAGTCATCGCCCTCTCTCATCAGGGAGCGCAAGGCGGTGGGGGCGGTGTAGAAAATATTCACCTGGTATTTAGCCACAATCTCCCAGAATCGGTCGGGGTGGGGATAGGTGGGGATGCCTTCAAACATTACTGAGGTGACCCCAAGCGCTAACGGCCCGTAGACGATATAGCTGTGACCAGTAATCCACCCGATATCGGCGGTGCACCAGAAGGTGTCTTCATCTTTGAGGTCAAATATCCATTTTGCCGTCTGGAGGACATATACCAGGTAGCCTGCTGTAGTGTGCAGGACACCTTTTGGTTTGCCAGTACTGCCACTGGTATAAAGAATAAAGAGTGGGTCTTCAGCATCCATGACCTCAGGCTCAAAGCATGGCTGGATATCTGATGCCGCCACCATCTCGTGCCACCACTGGTCCCGCCCTTCTTTTAAAGTCACGCCAATATTAGCCCTCTGCAGTACGATGACGTCCTTTACATCAGGACAGGACTCCAGCGCCGTATCCGCATTGTCCTTACTGCGGATAACTCTACCGCCACGATAGTAACCATCGCAACAGACGAGGACTGTGGAACCGCAGTCCAGAATTCTGTCCCTGAGAGCATCGGCACTGAAACCGCCAAAAACCACACTATGAATGGCACCAATTCGGGCGCAAGCTAACATAGCAATCGGCAGTTCCGGAACCATCGGCAGATAAATGGTGACGCGGTCGCCCTTCTTGACACCAATCTTCTTCAGCACGTTGGAGAAACGGCACACCTCACGATGGAGTTGCTGATAGGTAAGGACGCGAGTATCACCAACATCACCTTCCCAGATAATTGCCGCCTTGTTCTTGCGCCAGGTGCTCAGATGGCGGTCAAGACAGTTATGGCTGACATTGAGCTTGCCGCCAACAAACCATTCGTGCTTGGCTTCCTTAAAATCCTCCACTAGGACTTTGTCCCATTTCTGGTACCAGTCCAGTTGTTCCGCAGCTTCAGCCCAAAAGCCCTCCGGGTCTTCAATGGACCGTTGATAAATCGCACGATACTGGTCCATACTCTTGATATAAGCTTTTTGGCTGAGTTCTTTGGGGGGGTAGAATACTCTCTTTTCCCCCATCATTGACGTTATTACTTTTGCTTCTGCCACGATACCTCCGAGTAGCTCAGTATTCGGCACAATACCAAGCCCAGCGATAATTTTCCTAATCAGCCCTGGCTACCATTTTCAATTCATCATGCTAAAAGCTATCTATTCCTGTGAAGTAACACCCATCAGCTGGGTATAAGCATGATGCA
>CAZCEF010000120.1:2387-4090 GCA_964497695.1 uncultured Dehalococcoidaceae bacterium
GCCCTGTTTCGCCAAGTTCTCCCCTACCTCAAATGTCTTGGTGCTCGCCATGTTTGCCAACGTTTTGAGCTGTTCATCAGTCAAATCGCCGAAAAAGGGACATTTTTTTAGTACTTCTGCTTTATTTTCTGTTTTATTCATACCCAACCTCCTCTTTATTTTCCTAGGTTTACTTTCTCAGGGTGTAAGTTACCTCCTTTCTAATCTATGTCCGGCCAATTAATTCCTTCTTTAAGGCTTCCAGTTTAGCTCGGGTGCTGCCGTCAAGTAACTTACCCCCCACCCTGACCACCACCCCACCGATTAAGGTCGGGTCAACTTCAGGCTCAACCAATACTTTTTTGCCGATTATCCTACCCAGACGCTCTGCCAGCTTTGTTTCGTCATCCTTAGCTAGAGGAACAGCCGTGACTATATCCGCATGCTCCACCCCCCGGTGGCTGTCCAATCGCCGGTGGTATTGCTCAGCAATATCCGCCACCAAGTGAAGTCGGCCCCTATTCACCAGCAGCATGATCAGATTGAGAGCCAGCGGATTTAAGTCCTCCAGTCGTTCGGAGAGTAGTCTTGCTTTTTCCCTGAAGTGCAGCTTCGGGTTCTCCAGAAATGCTTTGATTTCAGCATCCTTTACTAACCTGGCAATCTCGCGCAGGTCAGACTGCCACCGGTCAAGTTCATTTGCCGCCAAAGCGATTTCAAAAATTGCCTGTGCGTAACGCCTCGGGTAAGCTCGTCTCGGCATCGGTGAAACTAGCCTTTCTTGATTCTTTCCTTCAGAACTTTGTCAATTAACTCGCGGTGGGCTTCTTTGTCCAACGAGCGCTCAATGACTTTCTCTGCCGCCTTTATTGTCAGGTCAGCAAACTCTTTGCGCACCTCCTGAATAGCGTCATCACGCTCTCGCTGAATCTCAGTACGAGCGCGGGTAATGAGGCTTTCAGCTTCCTGCTTAGCTTCTTCTCTTGCCTTCTGCTTGATTTCCTCACCCGTTTTCACCGCCTGATTAATTCTCTCCTGCCCCTCCTTACTCGCCGCCTCAATCTGCTTCTTCACCACCTCCTCTGTCTGGGCGAGTTGCTGTTGGATGGCGTCAGCCTGCTCCATGCTTTCTTTGACCCGCCGGGAGCGCTCGTCAAGGATACGCATAATTGGCTTGTAGGCGACAAAATAGAGGAGCACGAACAGAATCGCCACATTGATAATTTGTGCCACCAATACCGGTAAGTTAATACCAAGGTCAACAAGACCTTTCATTTTGCCTCCTGAAGGCTACTGCCTTGGAGAATGAACATACGGTCAACTCAAGCCGAAAGCACTGCCATCAGCACCATCCCCAAGACAAAAGTTGCCCCTAAAATTGCTGCCGCAATAATGATACCTAAGGAGAGCGGGATACCGTCTTGTCCCATAGTGACCTCCCTTAATAAAGGTTAAACAATCATTGCCAGGATAATCGCCACAATCAGCGCATATATACCGATAGCCTCAGCAAAGGCAGTCACCAGTATCATATTGGTCATAATAGCACCACTGGCTTCGGGATTGCGAGCTAAACCCTGAAGCGCCGAAAAGCCAATCAGACCAATAGCCAGTGCTGGTCCCAAAAAGCCTATGCTCGCTGCCAGCCCCACAGCTAGCAATTTCATTGTCTCTGGTTCCACTTATTTACCTCCTTTTTGATTTATTGAGTTGATTGAGTTTGT
>CAZCEF010000121.1:0-4077 GCA_964497695.1 uncultured Dehalococcoidaceae bacterium
TGATTGGATTGCCGTATTTGTCCAGAAAATCATGAGTGATACCAATTCTGACTTTCCTACTCACATTGCCACACTTTCTAAAAAGGATTTAACCCAGAAGCGATTTGGCTTCCTCAATGAGAGGCTTGACCTTGCCTAAATTGCCATCAATTACGTAGCCCAGACTCAGAATCTGATACCCCTCCTTTGCCCACTTAACACAACCCTTAGGGGAGAAGCCGCCAACCCCCGCCACCTTACCCATTTCCTGACAGATTCTGAGCACCTGCCGCAACTTCTCAGCGACAGCCTCAGTAGTGATAGCATCTGGCATCAGCGCTTTGGGGTCAATATCGCCCATATCAAAGGCTAAATCATACGCACCGACAATTGTGCCAGTTACTCCTTCCAGACTCAAGATATGGCGCAGGTGGCTGATATTTCGCAGGCTCTCAGTCTGAGGGAAAAGCACTGTATTATTATTGATATATTCGGTCAGGGCAAGAAGAGGCATTTCAGTTACACTCTGGAAATCAATTAAATAAGGGCTAGCAGTTATACCACAGCCCCGGTGCCCGATGGGAGGGAAATAGGTCTGGTTGACGGCGTAAATCGCCTGCTCTACCGTATCAACCTGAGGCAAAACCAAGCCATTTACGCCAGCATCAAGATAGCTGCGGAAATCAGCACTATTTTCCTCAGGTCGCAGCAACAGGGGGAGGTCTATCTTCTTGGTGGCACGGATGTACTCAATAACCGTCTCTTTGTTAATCAAGCTGTGCTCCAAGTCGACCATAACAAAGTCATAGCCGAAGTCTTTCAGTGCCTTTACCGTTGGTTCTGGTTCGTTCCCCCACCCAATAAGTGTGCCAAATATCGTCTCGCCCGCCCCCAATCGCCTTTTCAAGTTGAAAGTTGCGTTCTTCATGATGAAAGAAAACCTTTCTAGTTAAAAGAAAAATATACCTCTGACTGAAATAGCAGAGTCACAAAATCTTCCCGGCTGACGTCAGCCGACTATCATTTTGCTGGGTAGCCAGGTAATTATCTCTGGGAAGGCGACAACTAAGAAAAGTCCAACCCAGATTAAGGCGATGAACGGAACGACACCACGTATTATGTGCATTGTGGTTATGCCACTATCTTTCGGCACTACTCCCTGGAGGAAGAAAATAGCCAAGGCAAAAGGTGGAGTCATGAACGCCATTTGAAGGTTGACACATACAGTCAGCGCAAACCATATGGGGTCAAAACCAAGTTTTGGCACAATCGGTGTCACCAATGGCACAACAATAAAGACAATACCCATCCAATCAATGAACATGCCCAAGATAAACACAATGATCATAACCATAAGCCAGATGCCCCAGCTTCCACCAGGAGTTGACAGAATTATGCCTGCCACCGCCTTTCCGCCGCCCAGCCGAAGAAGAACCCCCATAAAGGACAGAGCACCGATGGCAACAACAGCAATCATGCCGCTCACAGTGGCGGTCTCCAGAACGACCTTTCTCACACCAGCCCAGGTAAGCCCGCGCCGGATTAGAGCGATGAGAGTGGAAACAAAGGCACCGACCGCCGCGGCTTCCGTAGGTGAGGCAACACCAAAAAAGATAGCCCCCAGCACCGCCAGAATAAGCACCACAATGGGAATTACCGAGACAAAGAGCTGTCCGGTTTTCTTGAGCAGACTGACCTTAGCTATTTCTCCGCGATAAGTAGAGGGCGCCAGTTGAGGGTTAAGCCAACAGGCAAGGACGATATACACCAAATACAAAGCCGAGAGGGTCAAGCCCGGACCGAAGGCACCCATCAATAGCTTCCCAACCGAGAGTTCGGCAGTGAGACCATAAATGACCAGCATGACGCTGGGTGGTATTAAAATGCCAAGCGTGCCGGCGGCACAGATAGCACCGCAGGTCAATTCCTTGCTGTAGCCGCGCGCCATCATCGGCGGTACTGCCATTAGTCCCAGCATTACAACAGAGCCGGCAATTATACCGGTACAAGCCGCGAGTGCGGTACCGGTCAGCACCACAACGACGGCAAGGTGACCCCGCAATTTATAGAGCCACAATTCCAGAGTATTAAAAAGCGCCTCCCCAATCCCCGATTGCTCAATCATTACGCCCATGAAAACAAACAGAGGTACTGCCACCAGAATATAATTCGTCAGGATGTGGAAAGCCTGGGTGTATAAAATAGAGAATGTCTTGGTGCCAAGTGCCAGGAAGCCGACAACCAGTGCCGAGCCAAACAACGAGAATCCCAATGGGAACCCCATGAGGATGGGAATTAACAAAAGGGAGAACATGACCACCACAACGAGTGTTGGACTCAGTTCAATCATGCTTAGCCCGTCCTTTCCTTACCCGACACGAGGCTTTTGCTGGTAACTAAAGTATAAAGCTCCCGAATGAACCATGAAAGAACTTCCAGGGCAAGCAATGAGAAACCAAAAGCAACAACAAAGCGTATCGGTATCATGGTGGGCTCCCAAAAACTGTACTGCGCTATTTCGTTCTGTTTCCAGGAGATGATAGCGTACTTCCAAGCCTGGTGGACGAAGACACCGCTTGCCGGGAAAAGCAGTAATAAAATAAAAGCAAGGTCAACAATGTGTTGCATTTTAAGGGAATAACGGTTATACAAAATGTCTACCCTGATGTGCTTGCCGTGCAATAACACATAAGCAGTGGGCAGGAGAAACAAAGTGGCACCCATCATGTAGGTCAGGTCATAAGACCAGATTTGAGGATTGTTGAAGGCAAACCTCATGGTAACTTCAAAAGCCATAGAGAGCATAATAACCGCCGCCAGCCAGCGCACTATTTTGCCCACCCACTCCGCCAGCCAGTCAATAGCGCCAACCAAGCCTCTGACTATAATCATGCCCCACTCCTTACTGGAAAGAAACTTCCCTTTAACATGTTTTTCGGGGTGCCCCGGTTTGGGGCACCCCTAGCCTTCCTGCCAAGCTGAAACTACTTCTTGTATTTCAATAGCATGGGAATATCGGGCTGGTTGGTATTGTAGGATTCAGCGTAGGCATTTACGAATGCCCACTGGTTGTCGTACACTTCTTTGAAGAAGGGGTCCTTGGCGGCAAATTCCCGCCACATCTTGTCCGCCCTCTGAGCAAGTTCGGCAGAGATTTCAATGGGCATCTGCTTGAGCTGAACACCAGCAGCGAGAATCTTAGGCGTTGCCTGGGCATTGATGACGGGCATCATGGTGAAGTTATACATGATTGACGAACGGGTTACCTCTTTCAGTAGTAACTGGTACCCAGGTGGCAGGGCATTGAAGGCGTCCTTATTTACGTAAAAGTCACCGAGGACGCCCGGGGCATGGACTCCGGGATAGTACCACAGCTTGATGATTTCGTGCATGCCGAAAGAAACATTGGTGGCTCGGTCAGAAAGTTCCAGGGCATCCACGATACCGCGGTTTACTGCTTCATAGACTTCCGCCGCTGGGATGAAAATGACCGATGCACCAACGTCTGCCAGGACCTTGCCCCAATCGCCAAAGGCACGGAACTTCAGTCCCTTAAAGTCGGCAATGGTGTTTATCGGTTTCTTGCTCATCAGTTCAACCTCGGCGCCCGAGGCGATGAAGGGTCCGAGGGTGACGACTTTATCAAAGCCGGGAGTCTTGTCAATCAGCTTCTGCTGCAATTTCAGCCCATCACCATGAATGTACCAGGCAATAAACTGGTCCGGGTTGGGGCTGGCGGCATACTCGGCGAAAAGCCCGGCAACATCACCGAACGCCTTCTTGTTGTCAACGGTAGTGGTCAATGCGCCCTGGATGGTGCCCGCCTGGACGCCATCCCACTCGGCGGCTTTAGCCACAAAAGCGCCCGGCTCGCCAACATCAATAATGAACCCCCCGTCAGTGATGCTTTTTATCTTTTGAGTTAGACCTTCCTTCATTACCGCGAACACGGGTTGGGTGGTCGGGTTCTTTGCTTGGACAGACCATTTGATTACTTTGGGTGGCTGGGCGGGTGTGGGAGCGGGAGCCGGTGTTGGCGTTGGTGTAGGTGCCGGAGCTGGGGCTGGTGCCGGGGCAGGAGTTGGCGCAGGGGCAGGT
>CAZCEF010000122.1:0-4061 GCA_964497695.1 uncultured Dehalococcoidaceae bacterium
GGGGGCATCATCAAAGACCCCCAGCGCCACGCCACCATCTTGGGGCGGTTCATTGTCTGGGTGGTGGCGCACGATTTTAGATTAAAGGGACTGGTAGAGTCGCCGATACTGGGGACTGAGGGCAATAGAGAGTTCTTTCTTCTATTGCAGTTGATGTAAATCATCCCGGGGAAGACTCTTAGCGGTAAAACTTTGCCCGCGGGCGTCTAAGAGGAGTGAACCCTCCAAATTTGACCCTACTCAGTAAACGGGTTATAATTAAAATGGCTGGTTAATCTGTGAATTAATCGGTAGGCAGGAAGCTTTGCACGAAAGTTGCGGCGTTTTTGGCGTCTATGCCCCCAAGGAAGACGTAGCCCGCCTTACATTTTTCGGTCTCTTCGCCCTTCAACACCGTGGTCAGGAAAGCGCTGGCATAGCCACTGCTGACGGTAAGAAAATCAATGTCTATGCCAGGATGGGGCTCGTTTCTCAGGTATTTGATGAAGACTCACTGAGTCACCTCACCGGATATATCGCCATAGGTCATAATCGCTATTCCACCACCGGTTCCAGCCGAATTGCCAACGCTCAACCGATTGTCGTCAGCGCCGGCGACGATACCATCGCCGTCGCCCACAATGGTAACATTATCAATGCGAAGCACCTCCGTGAAGAACTCACCGCACAGGGCTACACCTTTAACAGCACTACCGATACTGAAGTTATTGCTGACCTTATCCTCTCTTCCCCGGAAAAGACATGGGTGGAAAAAATAAAGTATGCCATGCATCGCATTCAGGGGGCATACTCGCTGACGATTCTGACTAAGAATACTCTGTATGGTGTCCGTGACCCGTTTGGCGTGCGCCCGCTCTGCCTCGGTCTTCTTGATGGAGGGTGGGTTATTGCCTCGGAGAGTTGTGCCTTGGACCATATTGGCGCTAACTTCATCCGTGAGATTGACCCGGGTGAGATAGTTGCGGTGAACGAGAATGGCGTGCATAGCTATCGCGATGAGGTAGGCAGAAGAGCTCTCTGTATCTTTGAGTACATCTATTTTGCCCGCCCCGACAGTTTAATTAACGGACGGCTACTCTACCTGGCGCGAGAGGAAATGGGGGCAACTCTAGCACGAGAGCACCCGATAGAAGCCGATTTGGTTATTGGTGTGCCAGACTCAGCCACTAGTGCTGGTATTGGCTATGCTCGTGAGTCCGATATCCCCCTCGGTGAAGGACTGATTAAGAACCGCTATGTTGGGCGCACCTTCATCGAGCCGGATCAGCGCATCCGCGACCTTGGTGTCAAACTGAAATTTAACCCTCTGCCCGAGGTACTCCGGGATAAGCGACTGGTGGTGGTTGATGATAGCATCGTCCGCGGCACGACTACCCCCAGTGTGGTGCGGATACTGAGAAGAGCAGGCGCCAAAGAAGTCCATATGCGTATCTGCGCCCCACCCATCCGTTACCCCTGCTTCTTCGGCGTGGATATGGCGACCCGCCGCGAGCTAATTGCGGCGCAGAAGACCATTCCAGAGATTCGCGATTTTATCCATGCTGATTCACTTGGTTATATGAGTATTGACGGGCTGATTAGGTCGGTGGCACTGCCCAGGGAGAATTTCTGTCTGGCTTGCTTTACCGGCGATTATCCCATACCGGTACAGCTGGAGATGGACAAACTGGCGCTGGAGTCCCTGCCGACGGCTAGACCAGCTTCGTAATTAGCTTTGGTGACCTTTTAGCCATTCTGAGTTAAAGTTTCAACCGAAAGGTATTGACAAACTGATATCTTTGTTCTAAAGTTAGAACAGGTGTTCTTAAGATGAAAGCATTATCCGACAAACAACAGCGAATAATCGATTTCATTCACTGCTTCATGGTTGACCAGGGCTATCCACCCACCATTCGTGACATAGTCAGTGGCTGTGGCATTAGTTCAACGTCTGTAGTTGACTATAACCTTGACATACTGGAGAGGTCAGGCTACATCCGCCGCCACCCGGAGGTCTCCCGTGGCATAGAATTAATTAATCGGTCGCCCGCTTCGCAGACACGGGTCCAGGTGCCGATTATTGGCTTTATTGCCGCCGGTGAGCCAATACCTGTGCCAACGCCAGATACGTGGGATGTTACTTCTTCCGCCGAGACGATAGAGGTGACCTCCGACCTGACGAGAGGAAAGGGCGGAATTTATGCATTGAAAGTAAAAGGGCAATCAATGATTGATGCCCTGATTAACGATGGCGATATTGTCCTGATGCAGTATGTTAATGTGGTGGAAAATGGGGAGATGGCAGCAGTCTGGCTGAAATCGGAAAAAGAAGCCACACTGAAGAAAGTCTATATTGAGCCAGACCAAGTGCGGCTCCAGCCGGCGAACAGCCGGATGAAGCCAATATATACCGGGTTAGACAATGTTGAGATTCAGGGGAGGGTTATTGCTGTTATCAGACAGCTAGGCTGAGCCGAAAATCATAGCTCAATTTGATTTATTATTGGCAGTAGTTTAGACTTGATTTGATTTTCACTGAAGATAAGTTATAAAGTAGTAAGGCTGGGGATTTGACAAATCAGGGAGACTGCCAATATCCTAGTAAAGAAGAGCTATGATTTTAAATCAGTTTCAGTCAGTGGGGCGTGACCTTTTCACCCGGGGACTTATTTCGTCCAATAGCGGGAATCTGAGCATTAGACTTGGTGACCGCATTATTATTACTCGCCGTGGCAGTATTCTCAGTTCTCTCCAGGAAAACGACCTGATAGAGACCGGCATTTATCGGAATAGCCGTGCCACGCCACTCGCCTCAATTGAACTCCCTGTTCACCGGGCGATTTATAAAGAAACTCAAGCCCAAGCCATCGTCCATGCCCATCCACCCCATGCCATTGCCCTTTCCTTGAGGAACAAAGAGATTGAGCCCACCGGTGCTGAGGGGATTTCATCGATGGTCGGCAGAATCCCGGTGGTGGGGTGGCATATGAAGGTCAAGCCAGGGGGACTGGCAGATGTTATTGCTGAGGCATTGAAAGAACACCGGATTATTGTGGTCCACGGTCATGGTAGTTTCGCCATCGGGCAGTTGCTTGATGAAGCCTATAATCTGACCACCGCACTGGAACAGGTCTGCCAGATTCTCTGCCTGCTGAATTCACTTCACACTAAGCCTAGTGCGAGCAAAAAATAGCTTACTGCTTATAGACCGGCGTGCACCAGCCAAGATACTTCCGATTATTCCCCCTGATGACATCAGAGTAAAGTTTCTGTAGCTTCTTAGTTATCTTGCCGACTTTACCATTGCCAATCAGGCGACAGTCTATTTCCGAGACTGGGGTGATGTGAGCAGCAGTGCCAGTCAGGAAGCATTCCTCTGCCATATAAAGTTCGCCGCGGTCAATCGGTCTTTCAATTGTGTCAATACCCAGCTCATTTTTCGCCAGCTTGATAACGGCATCGCGTGTGATGCCAATTAGTATGCTCTGGTCGACGGTGGGAGTTACCAGCTGACCATTAATGACCAGGAAAATATTCTCGCCGGTCCCTTCGGAAACGTGACCATCCGAGGTGAGCATGATTGCCTCGTCAAAACCATTGTCGTGAGCTTCGGTCTTCGCCAGCGAGTTATTGATATAAAGACCATTAATCTTATATCTGGCTGGAATGACGTTGCTATTGGGGCGAGCCCAAGAGGAGACACCGCATCTTGCCACGTCCACATCCAGATAGCGACCCCAGGGAATAACGATGATGAAAAAATCATCTTCCAGTCCATGGAGTCTCAGCCCGAGAGCTTCCGAGCTTTTGTAAGCCACCGGTCGGATGTAAGTGTCTTCTTTCAAACCGCTCTTTTGCACCACCTTGACGGTTATCTGGCACAGCTCCTCAACAGAGTAGGGGAGGTTCATCTTCAACACCCGGCAGCCATTGAGTAAGCGCTGGTAGTGCTCCTTGAGCCGGAAGATATACATTTGCTTCTGTTCCGGGTTCCAGTTGCCACGGATACCCTCAAAAACAGCCGTGCCATAATGGAGGGAGTGGGTCATAATACTCACTTTGGCTTGGGCTATCGGAACATA
>CAZCEF010000123.1:0-4052 GCA_964497695.1 uncultured Dehalococcoidaceae bacterium
CCTTCAAAGGAGAGAGGGAAGGAAAAAGAAAGAGGGACTTCGTCCCTCTTAGACGCCCTGAGTTATAGTTTTGCCACTTCGACAGCCTCTTGTGAGGTTTTGGAGAGCCCATCCCCTTAACCACCTGCCTTTTGCCCACTTGACACGGCGTTTTATAATTTAAACAAGGAGAAACATAAGATGAGTACTGGACAAATCAGCCTGCCGCCACCGGATAAGAAAGGTGGCACGTCTTTAGCTGAAGCTATTGACAGAAGAGAGTCAATACGAGATTTCGTCCCCAAGCCCCTCTCCCTATCTCAGTTATCGCAAATGCTCTGGGCAACGCAGGGTATCACTGATGCTTCCTGGGGACGTCGGGCTGTCCCTAGCGCCGGTGCCACCTACCCACTAGAAATTTTCGCCCTCTGCGGGGAGAATTGCGTTGAGAAAGTTGGGGCGGGCATACACCACTATGACGTGGCGAGCCACTCTTTAACTCTATTCTATAAAGGCGATTTTCGTCGCGAGTTAGCCCGAGCCGCCCTCAGTCAGAGTTTCATCTATGAAGCACCACTCAACATTGTTATTTGTGCGATATATGAGCGCACGACGATGACCTATGGCACTAGAGGTGAAAGGTATGTCCACATTGAAGTGGGGCATGCCGGGCAGAATATTTATCTTCAGGCGACTGCCCTTGGCCTGGGGACGGTGGCTGTTGGCGCTTTCAATGATGAGCGAGTTAGAGAAGTCTTAAAGCTAGACAAACAATATAAACCACTGTATATTATGCCTGTAGGCTATCCCGACTAGAAATAAAGGAAAGGAGGTAAAATGCACGAAAACTGGAAGTTCCACCACATTTCGGTTGTGGTCAAGGACATGAACAAGGCAATCCGGCATTTTGAATCAGTTGGCATTGGACCCTTCCCGCCCCTCATCGGTCCAGCAGGAACCGTCCCACTAGCCAATAAGAGAATCGAGGGTAAGAAGGTTAATTACGAGCTGGACCTGCGGCACGCCAAGGGTGGGGTGGGCGGTCTGCAGTTTGAGGTAGTCCAGCCGCTGAAAGGCAAAACGCCGGTGGCTGAGTTCCTGAAGCAAAAAGGTGAAGGTATTCATCATATTGGTTTCTTTGTTGACGATTTTGATCGCGAAGCAGCGAAAATGAAGGACAGGGGTTTCAAGATTACCCAGAGTGCGGAAACACCCACTGTCAAATGGGCTTATTTCAGCACGGATAAAGTCGGCGGCGTTGCCATTGAGCTAATGCAGGAGATAAAGAAACCTGGGACAGCACCGAAGCCCAAACCGGCACCAAAACCAAAGGCTAAGCCTAAGCCCAAAGCTCAGAAGAAACCGAAGAAGTAGCTACACCCTCTGAGCGATTAATTCCCCCATCTCCTTTGTGCCCACCTTGGTTTTGCCTTCGCTCATAATGTCATAGGTGCGATAGTTCTCATCAAGCACCCTAGCGATGGCATCCTCAACTGCCTGTGCCTCCCTGGAGAGGGCGAAGGAATATCGCAGCATCATCGCCCCGCTGAGAATCGTAGCGATTGGATTAGCCATATTGAGTCCCGCCCGCTTGGGGGCACTGCCGTGAATTGGCTCGTACAGCCCGAAGGTTCTGACCCCTTCCCTGGGTGCTCCGGCAAGACTGGCAGAAGGCAGCATCCCCATTGAGCCTGCCAGCATTGAAGCCTCATCGGTCAGAATGTCGCCGAAGGTATTTTCAGCAACGAGCACATCAAATCGTGTCGGGTTCTGGATGAGCCGCATGGAACAGGCATCAACCAGTACGTGCTCCAGCTCAACATCCGGATAACTGGGAGCGACTTCCATTGCCACCTGCCGCCACAATCGGGAAGTCTCAAGGACATTGGCTTTATCCACTGAGGCAAGCTTCTTGCGCCGTCCTCTCGCCAGCTCAAATCCCACCCTGACGACCCGCTCAATTTCCTGTTCAGTGTAGCTCATAGTATCAACGGCTCGCCGACCACGTGCGGTCTGCCATTGCCTCTTGGGGCGACCAAAGTAAAGCCCGCCGGTAAGCTCACGGACAAAGACCAAGTCTACCCCCCGCACTACCTCTGGCTTGAGGTTAGTGGAGTTGACTAGCGGCGGATAGCTTTTCACTGGGCGCAAGTTAGCGAAGAGTCCCAGTCCCTTTCTTATGCCAAGAATTCCGTCTTCGGGTCGCACTTTGGCTCGCGGGTCATCCCACTTGGGACCACCGACAGCACCGAAAAGGACAGCATCATTCTTCTTGCACATATCAAGAGTCTCCGGTGTCAGAGCCACGCCATACTTGTCAATGGAGACACCGCCCACCAGCCCGAACTGCCAGTCAAACCTGTGTCCGTACTTTCTGCCCACCGCCTTCAGGACGGCAAGCGTGGCATCGCAGACCTCGGGACCGACGCCGTCACCAGCTAAAACCGCAACTTTGAAGTCCATCCTAAGCCCTCCTGCTTGCTAGTCGTTTTTTGGTGTATTCAATCAGACCGCCAGCGGCAATGATTTCCGCCATAAAATCGGGGTAGGGTTTAGCGGTGAAGGTTTTGCCATTGGTCAGGTTTTTGATTTTGCCAGCAGATAAGTCAACTTCCAGAATATCGCCCGACTCAGTATTATCAACGGCTTCTTCACATTCCAGAAGCGGCAAGCCAATATTTATGGAGTTGCGGAAGAAGATACGGGCGAAGCCCTTGTCGATGACGCAGGAGATACCCGCCCCTTTAATTGCCAGCGGGGCGTGCTCCCGCGATGAGCCACAGCCAAAGTTGGTCTCCGCCATGATAATATCCCCCGGCTGGACTCTATTGATGAAGTCTTTGTCCAGGTCTTCCATGAAGTGTTTTGCTAGCTCAGTGGCGTCAGAGACATTCAGGTAGCGGGCGGGGATAATCAAATCTGTGTTTATGTTGGCGCCGAATTTATGGACTTTACCTGTGAGCATTCTTACACCTCAACACACTTAGTAAATGTTATTAAACTGGAGTTATACTTGTTATTGTAACTTGGTATGTCCCGTCTGACTTGCGCTTCTTTAATCTGTACGCTGTTATGTCTATTTCATTCCAATTTTGAGTGGCTGCCAGTAAAACGCGTGCAAGATGTATCGCCTCATCTCTACACAATTTCATTCCTACAGTCTTAAGTGACGATACCGATTTTTTAGTTTGTGCTGTGGGGTAAATTCGTAAAGCTCGTACATTTGCGTTGACAGTTATGTTTCTTGGCGATTCTCTTTTCGGCATGTTTACTACCTCCTTTACTCATACTAAAGCTTCGCCAGTTTCTGCTCCCAGTCCTTCACTCGTTTTGGCTTTCCGACTTTATCCGTCTCTATAGTGTGTCCCTCGGCTTTCAGATGCTTAGCCTGGGCTTCTACTCCACCCGGGTATTTTTCGTTCAGCTCTCCGCCCGATTTTAAGGTTCGCCAGTAGGGGGTGATGTCCTTTTTGCCTTCGTTTGCCATTTCTTCAGCCGCACGGGCTGCGATGCCGACAAAGATGCCGGTCCCCATCGGTCAGCCAATTGTGGCGCCGTGCTTCTTGGCGACAGCCTCCCGTATCTGGTTAACCGTAATCAGCTTGCCCTTTGGCACACTCCGCATAATCTCGTCTACTTCCAGTGGTGCCGGTACGCAGATGGTACCAGTACCCCAGGTTCGGGTCATTTTGGGCGGGATGGGTTCGACAAAAGGTAGTCCTTTGCTCTCCCGCAGCTTCTCCTGCCATGTCTTGCGTACTTTAGCCATTGCTTGCCTCCTTAAAAACCCGCTTTCTTACCGGTGAGACTTTCCACCTCAATCTTCCATACCAGGACTGAGTCCAGGTCCTTTTTGGTATAACTGAATTCGCGACCGGAGTAATGTTTCATAATCACGTTCAAAGCTCGTGCTTTTTCCTCTTCCTTATTTAAAATGTATGCCCTGCCCACGCCAATGACACTGCGGTACTTCAGCGAAAAGTTGCACGCTTTTTCGGCACTCCGTACCCCCACATCGCCATCTATCTCAAAGCAGACGCGGTTATTTTTCTTCAGCATATCAATTTTCCGTC
>CAZCEF010000124.1:0-1263 GCA_964497695.1 uncultured Dehalococcoidaceae bacterium
GATTGGTAACAGCACCGCCGATGCGATAGTCATGCGGTAGGCGGCAATGACCAGTGGGGGTGCCCCGGCAAGCCGAATAAAGATAGAGGCAAAGGACATTGCCACCACCCCGACCAGCAAAGTTAAATAAGCTTTCACCTGACTTGCCCCAGTTACTGTTGCTTTAGGATATAACAAATAACTCGCCTTGCCAATACAGAATTCGGCTTGCTGGCTAAATTCGTGTTAGAATGGAAGTAAAATGGTATCGGTGGTTAGAGCTGGTTGCAGGATAAACGAGGTAGAGTGCCGCTCTCTGCTGAACAAATCGGGACTTGCCGACTATGCGGTCAATTGCTACGCCGGCTGTGAGCACCGCTGTGTCTATTGCTATGCCCGTTACGCCACCCGCTTTTCCCACCCCAGCGAAGTATGGGGTACCTTTGTTGATGTCAAGATAAACGCCCCACAGGTCCTGGCGCAGGAATTGAAACGGAGAAGGGTGGGGCGGGTCTTCATTAGCTCAGTGTGTGATGGCTGGCAGCCAGTGGAAGCGCAGTACGGTCTGACGAGGCAGTGTCTGGAGATGCTGTTACGGCACGGCTATTCCATTAACATACTGACCAAGAGCGCGCTGGCAGGTCGCGACCTTGACCTTCTGGTGGGGAAGAAAAGAGTCAGCCTGGGGGTAACCATAACGACGCTAAACGAAAGTCTCTATCGTTTTATTGAGCCCAGAAGCTCATCTCCCCCCAAGCGCCTGGAACTTCTGGAAGAAGCCAAAAGCAAAGGACTTAAGACATATGCTTTCCTGGGACCATTAATGCCGTACCTCTCCGATACCGAAGAAAGCCTGCTTCCCTTGCTCCGGGCAGTGAATGAGGTTGGTGTGGACTACTTCTACGTTGACCAGCTAAATCGGCGCTTTGGGCTCTGGCAGGCATTAAAGAATTTGTTTGGCGAGCACTTTCCGGAGCTAATACCCCAATACCAGCGCCTCTTCTTTGATGAGACGGCACGGGAGAAATACACCACTCAATTGACGCTCACGGTTAGAGGCGCCGTCCGTAAGCTTGGGCTGAGCGATAAGTTGACGCTTTGCTTTTAAGCCAGTCCGCACCACTTGCTGAGAAATACAGCAAGCGTTTTACAATATACTAACAGAGCATTTAACTCAACCCGCTCATCAATGCGGTGCGCCCAGTAGGCATCTCCCGGACCATAAGTTATTGCTGGAATTCCCGATGCCGTGAACCATCCCGTGTCAACAATCGCCCCTCTCCC
>CAZCEF010000124.1:1363-4025 GCA_964497695.1 uncultured Dehalococcoidaceae bacterium
GTCGTTAAGTGCCGGGATGATGACCGTCGCCATCTTCTCAATGCAGTTAGCCCCCTCCCTGCCCCCTCCGGCATGAGTGAAGTGACGCCTCTCCTGGAGGTGGAGGGTATAGGGACTTTCCACAGTGATGCGGGCGTTTGTCAGACCGACGGCACCATACAGGTTTGTGGCACCCCGGGCGGGCTCGCCGACAAGGGCAAAGTCGGCGCGATAGCCCCTGTCCAGACAGCGCTTGGTACCCGGCTCACCGGTTTCCTCGCCGACAACGCTTTCAATAATGACATCACCTCTGAACTTATAACCAGCGCGCTGAATACAGTCAAGAACGAAAAGAAAGGAAGCCAGAGAGCCCTTCATATCGGTGGTACCTTTGCCGAAGAGCGCGCCATCCTCAACATACGGGTCATAGGGGTCGCGGCGCCACTTGTTGAGGAGACGGTCTTCACAGACATCAATGTGCCCGTTCAAGATGACTGATTTACCCCCGCCCACCCCAGTCAGCCTCCCGACCGTATTTGGTCTGCCGGGCATGGCGTCAAAAACTTCAACTTTGAATCCCAGCTTGCGGAGTTGCTGAGCCATCCACTCCTGGGCTTCCCTCTCGTTACCACCGGGAGGATTGGGCGTCTTGAAACGAATTAAGGTCATCAGGAGCTGATAAAGCTCTTCTTTTCGGTTCTCTATCTGCTGAAGGACCAGGGAAACGTTTTTTGCTGGTGTCATAGACTACCTCCTGCCGACGAGGTGGAAAATAAGGTAGTCTACTATACCACTCCTTAGCGGTTTTCTCAAGACCAAGTGCGGTTATGCGCGCTCCGGGTCAGGACTAGCGGCGTCTGCCCTTTTTCTTGGGTAGTGCCTCCCCTTCGTTTTCCGAGGCGCGGGGTTTTTCCTCGGCTGGTTTACCGAAATCCCTTAGCTTTTCTGCCAGAGCAGTGAGCCGCTTCTGGACTTTATCATTAATTGAATCAGGCTCAAAGCTACCGTCAGGCAGGCGCTTACCAGCCTTAACTCCGGTCAGCGCTTCAATCCCTTCATCAATGGTGCCTACCGGGTAGATATGGAATTTCCCCTTGGCAATGGCATCAACGACTTCTTCTTTGAGCATCAGGTTACGGCCGTTGCTCTCCGGGACGAGGACGCCCTGCTTGCCGGTCAGACCTTTGGCGCGGCAGACTTCAAAGTAACCCTCGACTTTCTCGTTTAGACCACCAATTGCCTGCACTTCGCCCTTCTGATTGACCGAGCCGGTAACAGCGATTTTCTGCTTTATTGGCACATCAGACAGGCGCGAAAGCAGAGCGTAAAGCTCAGTACTGGAAGCGCTATCCCCTTCTACCTCCTCATAGCTCTGTTCAAACACCAGGCGCGCCGAGAGTGAGAGCGGGATATCTCGGACAAATTTATCGGTCATATAACCGTTCAGTATCATGACTCCTTTAGTATGGATACGACCGCCGAGTTTGGCTTCTCGTTCAATGTCAATCAGCCCCTCCCTACCTACCCCGAGGCTGGCAGTTATCCTCGTGGGCTTGCCGAAGGCAAAATCGCCCATATCAAGCACCGAAAGCCCGTTCACCTGTCCCACCTTCTCGCCCTCAGTATCAATCATTATCATACCTTTTTCAATCATCTCATTGATGCGCTGTTGAATCAGGTTGGAGCGATAGACCTTCTGCTCAATTGCTTTCATGATATGCTTTGCGTCTATTAGGTTAGCACCGTCTTGGTCTGCCCAGAAGTTAGCCTCACGGACGATATCCGCAATCTCGGCAAAGAGAGTGGACAGCTTCTCCTGGTCGCCGGCTAATCGTGAACTATGCTCAATGATTTTCGCCAGGGCATCATTCTTCAGGTGCTTCAGATTTTCTTCCTTGCGCAAACGGCAAATGACCGCAACGTAGTCCTTCAGGTTAGCCTCATTCCGGTCCATCCGACTGTCAAAATCAGCCTTGACTTTGAACAGTTCCTTGAACTCTGTATCGTACCAGAGCAGCAGGTAATAGAATATTGGTTCGCCGATGACCACCACCTTAACATCAAGCGGGATGGGCTCCGGTCTAATGCCTTTGGTAGCGATGAAGCCAAGCCGCTCACCAATCTCTTCAATTATCAGTTTGCCATCACGGAGGGTGCGTTTTAAACCTTCCCACGACTGGAAATTGGTCAGCAGGTCTTCAATCCTGACGACAAGAAAGCCGCCGTTCGCCCGGTGGAGGGAACCGCTCTTAATCATGGTGAAATCAGTGTAAAGTGCTCCGAACTGGGCTTCCTTCTCAATCCGCCCTAAAAGGTTATTGAAGGTGGGATTCAATTCCAGAACCACCGGTGCCCCTTTTAGCTCGGAGTTATCCACCAGCACGTTGACTTCATATTTGCGGGCTGCCTGCTGGCGTAACATTCCCTGCATAATTGCCATCGGGTCGGTGGCGGATGGTTTGGTCTCAGCCTTGAACTGCTCGTAGTTCTCAATGATGTCCTTCTCAACCTCGTTCAGGTACTCAATCACCTGGGGTAGTTCGCTGTATTTATTCTTGAGCTCTTCAAAGAGGTGGCTCATGGAGTAGCGTGCCACTTCACGGTCAGTTTCTTCCAGCTGTTTTTCCAGAGCGGTCTCCTCGGACTTGAGTTTGGTCATTTGCTCTTTCAGTTCTTTGGTCAG
>CAZCEF010000125.1:0-3948 GCA_964497695.1 uncultured Dehalococcoidaceae bacterium
GTTATGCCAACCCCACCTCGGGAGGACGCCTCTCGGGGTGGGGTACGCTCAGAACTTGACAAACCGAACTTTGCCCTTCTATAATAAAAAAGGAGCTTTAAATTTCCTCATTATAAAGCTTGACACCGGAAACTACTGCCGATAAAGTTACACTAAAGCACCTCTATAGACTTGATGCTTTTAACTAAAGCCCAACCTGTGGTTCAGGACATACTCCGGAAAATGAAAAACATTCCAGTATGTTTTAAGTTTGGTTCTCCGGTATGACAAAGTACATCTTTGTAACTGGTGGTGTCGTCAGTTCGGTTGGCAAAGGCATCACCGTCGCTTCTATCGGGAATATTCTCAAGAGTCGGCATCTTAAAGTGTCGGTACAGAAATTAGACCCCTATCTTAATGTTGACCCAGGCACCATGTCCCCCTACCAGCACGGTGAGGTGTTTGTTACTCAGGATGGTGCCGAGACTGACCTGGATTTGGGCAACTACGAGCGCTTTATTGATGTCAGCCTGACCGCTGATTCCAATGTTACCTCAGGACAAATCTACAGTACAGTCATTAACCGCGAAAGGCGGGGCGATTTTCTCGGCGGCACAATTCAGGTCATCCCCCATGTCACCGCCGAAATAAAAGAGCGCTTCAAGCAATTAGCCCAGAAGTCCCAGGCGGATGTGGTCTTGGTGGAGGTGGGGGGCACCGTGGGTGACATTGAAGGGCAACCCTTCCTGGAAGCTGCCCGCCAGATGAGAAACGATGTCGGGCGGGACAATGTGCTCTATGTCCACGTTACTTTACTCCCTTACCTCAATTCAACCAAAGAGCTCAAGACCAAGCCCACCCAGCACAGCGTTAACGAACTGCGCCGCATGGGTATTCAGCCCGATATCATCATCTGTCGCGCTGATTCGCCTATTCCCGAAAATATCAGAGATAAAATCTCACTCTTCTGCGACGTGGAGAGGAGGGCAGTCGTTCCCCTGCCTACTGTCCAGTATATTTACGAGATACCTTTGATTCTGGAGGAAGCCGGCTTGGGGCAGTTAATCGTTGATAGACTGGAACTTAAAGCGCTTGATGCCGACCTGGCGCAGTGGCGTGATATGGTCAACCGTCTTAAGAGCCCTCACGAGCCAGTCAACATTGCGCTGGTGGGCAAGTATGTAGAATTGACCGACGCCTATTTCTCCGTGCGCGAAGCTCTCTGCCATGCCGCCCTGCATCATGACCGGGATATCAAACTCTGCTGGGTGCATTCTGAAGACCTGGAAAGAAATGGCGCTGATGAAGCATTGCGCAGCGCCCAGGGCATTATCGTTCCCGGTGGCTTTGGTGTCAGAGGTATTGAAGGTATGGTTAGAGCCGCTAACTACGCTCGTAACAATGATATTCCCTACCTCGGGCTGTGCCTGGGGATGCAGATTATGGTCATTGAATTCGCTCGCTTCGTCCTGCACTCCGATGAGCCCCACTCCACCGAGTTCTACCCCACCACCCGCCATCCGGTGATTGACCTCCTCCCGGAGCAGAAAAACATTGACAAGATGGGTGGCACCATGCGACTGGGCAATTATCCCTGCCAGCTACTTCCCAGAAGCCGCGCCGGACAGGCTTATGGGCAGAGCCTGGTTTACGAGCGCCACCGTCATCGCTATGAATTCAACAACAACTATCGGGAGGTCTTAAATAGCTCTGGCTTGATTTATAGCGGGGTGTCTCCTGACGGCAGACTGGTGGAAATCTGCGAGCTTGCCAATCACCCGTGGATGGTGGGCTGCCAGTTCCATCCCGAGTTTGGCTCCCGCCCCAATAATCCTCACCCTCTCTTCCGTGATTTCATTGGCGCCGCCAAGGGCATCCTACGGGAAGGTGCTCAGCCGCCGCTACCCCTCTCAGTAAGCGACAAGAAGTGAGAACAAAATGCGTTTTTTAGATGACCGGAGAAAGGTGTCACAAAAGTAACTATGCAAAATCAGAATGACAGAACGGACCGGGTGGGGGTGGGGACGACGATGACCTTCGAAGAACTGGAAAAGAAGAGTCGGGAGGAATTACTGGAAATTGGCAAAGGGATGGGCATAAACAACGTCTCCAACCTGAAAAAGCCGGAGCTGATCCTGCGCCTCCTGCAAGCTGATACGGAACAGCAGGGCTCCGTCTTCTGCAAAGGTATCCTGGAGATTATGACTGATGGCTACGGCTTCCTCAGGCAAGATACGCTGCTCCCCAGCTCCACCGATGTTTACATCTCCCCCTCCCAGATACGCCGCTTCGGTCTGCGAAACGGGGATATGGTGGTGGGGCAGGGGCGACCACCCAAGAGCAATGAGAAGTATTATAGCCTGCTTCAGGTTTTAGCGGTCAACGATATTAACCCCGAACTGGCTAAAGACCGACCCCACTTCGGTTCACTGACGCCCACCTTCCCGGATAAACAAATCAACCTGGAACACACTCCGGAGGAACTGTCCACTCGCCTGATGAACCTGATTTCTCCTATCGGGCGCGGACAGCGCGGTCTGATTGTTTCGCCGCCCAAAGCCGGTAAGACGGTGCTCCTCAAGAACATCGCCAATGCCACGACCAACAATTACGGTGATGTTTATTTGATGGTCTGTCTCATTGGTGAGCGCCCGGAAGAGGTCACCGATATGAAGCGCTCAGTCAAAGGCGAGGTCATTGCCGCTACCTTTGATGAGCTGGTAGAGAACCAGACCCGCGTTGCCGAGCTGGCTCTAGAGAGAGCCAAGCGTATCGTGGAAAGCGGGAAAGACGTCCTTATCCTGCTTGATGGCATTACCCGACTCACCCGTGCCTATAACCTGGCGATGCCTTCCAGTGGTCGCACCCTGTCCGGCGGCATTGACCCGGCCGCTCTCCACCCCGCCAAACGCTTCTTCGGCGCGGCACGTAACACGGCAGAAGGTGGTAGCCTGACCATACTCGCTACCTGCCTCATTGATACCGGCAGCCGTATGGACGACCTGATTTATGAGGAGTTTAAAGGCACCGGTAATATGGAACTACACCTTGACCGACGGCTTTCGGAACGGCGCATCTTCCCGGCGATGGACATCCAGCGCAGCGGCACGCGGCGCGAGGAGCTCCTGCTGGATGAGAACAGTCTGCGGCAGGTGTGGCTGCTACGGCGTATGGTGGCAATGATTGCCACCAACAACCCGGATAGCCTCGTGGAAGCCACGGAAAAAATCCTGGACCGGCTGCGCCGGACGAAGAACAACGCCGAGTTCCTAGCTAACCTCAGCAAAGAAACATAACCCGTATTGCTGTCCCAGAGGGGCGCAAGCCCCTCTTTTTATTTTCCGTTTCTTTGAGATGTTCGCTCGCTTGACAGGTGTGCTAGGAATATGATACTACTTGGATAATTGCCTGCATTGTTAATCCCAAGAGCCGCACATCTTCTGAAGTTGACCGATAGGCAAATACCACAAAAGGGGGTGATAGCATTCAGTTAGAATCATAAGACGGTTGACTTATTACTATTTTGGAGGAAAAAGTGAACAAAAGATTGATTTTAACTCTGGTCATGATTTTAGCTCTCGTAGCCGGGACAATTGCCATAAGCTGTGCGCCAAAACCCGCCCCTGCGCCTACCCCGGCTCCCGCGCCGGCACCGACGCCAACTCCGGCACCCGCGCCGGCACCGACTCCGGCTCCGACACCAAAACCGACGCCGACACCCACCCCTGCACCAGCACCAACACCCGCGCCTGCCCAGCCACCGCAGAAGATAAGCTGGAAGGGCGCTCACTACGGCGCGGCGACCAACTTCAAATTTCTTACCACACAGGGATTCGTTGATGCAGTCAACGCTGCCAGCGAAGGCAGAATGGAATTAAAGTTGCATCCCGCTGGTGCCGTAGTCCCGGCACTGAAAGAGTTTGACGCGGTTCACGATGGCATCGTTGAGTTCGCTGAAATTTACTCGCC
>CAZCEF010000126.1:0-3939 GCA_964497695.1 uncultured Dehalococcoidaceae bacterium
CGGATGCCATCAACCGACTGATTCAGGAACTGAACCGATTGCCGGGCATCGGTCCGAAGAGCGCCCAGCGTATCGCCTATTATCTGCTACGTTCTAACAATGAACAAATCAAACAGTTGACTGACGCTTTACTGTCATTGAAGCAGAAGACTATCCTGTGCTCGGTTTGCTATAACGTTACCGAGACCGACCCCTGTGCCATCTGCCGCAGTGACCGCCGTGACCGCGCCAAAATTTGCATCGTGGAACAGCCACAGGACATCATCGCCATTGAGCATACAAACGTATATAACGGACTTTACCACGTGCTTCACGGGGCGATTTCGCCGACGGAAGGCATTGGCGCTGATAATATCCGAATTAAGGAGCTGATGAAGCGTTTAAAGGACGACACGGTGAGCGAAGTCATCCTAGCGACCAACACTAACCTGGAAGGTGAGCAGACGGCGCTGTACCTCAGCCGGCAGATTGCGCCCTTGGGCATTAAGGTGACCCGTCTTGCCCGCGGGCTGCCCTTCGGCACTGAGCTGGAATACGCCGACGATGTTACCCTAACACGAGCGTTTGAGGGGAGACAGGAGGTTTGACTCCAGTCTAGGCGACTTAGAGTCTCATCCCAAAGACCTATGGTTTGTCAGGAAGCGTTTCCGATGAAGCGTATAAAAGAAGAATATGTAGGAAAAATTAAGTTATACGCTGACGAGAATGTTAGATACGCAATTGCGTTAGCGCTCAGATTACAAGGAGTAAACATAAAGCATGCAAGTGAAGTAGGTCTCACAAATAGAGACGACCGAGTTCACCTGCAATATGCCAAGAGGACAAATAGGTGGCTCTTAACAACAGATAAAGATTTCTTGAATCATAATCTCTACCCATTTGAGCAAATAAAAGGAATTATTGTTATACCAGATACTGGCGAAGATTTGACCGCTGGGAGAATTATGGCTTGGTTGAAGTACGAATTAGTTCCGAGCGGCAAAGGCATAGATAACTGTAAGGTCGAATTCAAGGGAAATAGCATTGTGTTTCACTTCAAAAGAGAAGGCAAAATATACACTCAAAAAGCGAACCATGGCTAGCAACAAGACGCTTCATCACTCCAGTTCTCCTCTAGATATTCTTTAGAAGTTAATAAGCAAGAGTAGAACAATGTCCCCACCACGTAACTACCAAACGGAAGCCATCATCATCAGGAAGACGAAGGAGTGACGTATGAGGCACTGTTTAGTTTTAGCTACGGTGCTACTGATTTTCACCTCAGTTCTTCCCACAGCATGTGCCAGACAGCCTTTACCAGCAGCACCCGGAGCCCAGGGTATGGGTCTTACAGAGTTTGTGGACAGCCTGCGAAAGGCCGGGGCAACGGTCGAGGTCATTGGTGATTCACGCCGGCCTGAGCCTACCTTCTCCGTTACCGGTAAGGATATCACCATAAATACTGAGCATGCTGAAGTCTTCGAGTTTAGCAATGAAGCGACAGCGGAAACTGAGGCAAATTTTGTCTCACCAGATGGTTGGAAAGTGACAAGACGGCTTGCTGACAATCGCACCACAATTCTTGATTTCAATTGGATAGCACCTCCCCACTGGTACAAATCAGGTAGAATCATCCTGATATACGCTGGTGAGAATCAGTCCATAATGAGTCTGCTGGAGAGTCTTCTCGGCAAACAGTTTGCCGGAAGGTAACATGACCGCACAACGTAACTATCAAACGGAAGCCATCCAAAACTGTCATTGCGAGACCATCCCGATGAGACAAAGTGAAACGAAGTCGAATCGGGAGGCGAAGCAATCTCATCCGAAATGAAATGGATAAGCAATACTACGTTTATATAATGACAAACAACTGGAACAAAGTGCTATATACTGGTGTCACCAATGACCTGAAACGAAGGGTATTTGAACATAAGAACAAGCTCATAAAAGGCTTTACAGAAAAGTACCAGGTCAATAAGCTCATCTATTACGAAGTAGCTCCAAGCATTGAGAGCGCTATCTTGAGAGAGCAACAAATCAAGGGTGGCTCGAGAAATGATAAAATACAACTGGTTAACACAATGAACAAAGAATGGCGTGACTTATACGACGAGCTATGAGATTGCTTCGCCTTCACGGCTCCGCCGTGAATGGACTCGCAATGACCGGGCGATACTCCCACTCTCCCCGCGCTCGTATTGGACGTGAACAAAATGTCCACACCGCGTAATTATCAAACAGAAGCTATCATCATCAAGAAGACCAAGCTGGGGGAGGCGGATAGGATCCTCACTCTCTTTACCCCCCACCTTGGCAAGATTCAGGCGGTCGCCAAAGGCGTACGCCGACCACGCTCCAAGATGGCGGGGCACCTGGAACTGCTCACTCACAGCCTCGTCTCGCTGGCGCGGGGTCGCAATCTGGAGACGGTTACCGGCAGTCAGACCATCAATAGCTTCCTGCCCCTCAAGAGTGACCTATGGCTGACCTCCTGCGCCCTTTACCTCGCCGAATTAGTTAACCAGTTCACCGTGGACGATACGGAAAACTACCCTCTTTTCCAGCTCCTGCTGACGACGATGCAGAATTTGTGCCAGCCGGGTAGTAAAGAGCTCACCCTGCGCTACTTTGAGATGCACCTGCTGGAGGCGGTCGGCTATCGCCCTGAGCTTCAGCAGTGCGTTACCTGTCACAAGACTCTGGAACCAGTCAGCAATGCCTTCTGCCCCGCCACCGGCGGCATGCTCTGCCCCAC
Organism: uncultured Dehalococcoidaceae bacterium; assembly: GCA_964497695.1. GTDB lineage: Bacteria > Chloroflexota > Dehalococcoidia > Dehalococcoidales > RBG-16-60-22 > JBGOXU01. The sequence continues at coordinate 2,738 of CAZCEF010000126.1, forward strand.
GTGCAGTCTGGGACAGCCTTTAATCTATACCCTTTCAGTCAATGCCCAGAAAGTGCTCCGAGTTCTCCAGAACAGCGACTATGAGACCATCAGCCGACTCAAAATTGACGAGGGCTTGTCCAATGAGGTGGAGAGGGTGATGGGCGGCTACATCAGGTACCTGCTGGAGCGGGAGGTCAAGTCCGCCGCCTGGCTGGACCAGTTAAGAGAGGAAATTACAGGCGGACGTCCGGCACCAGTCTGACCACACGCAAGTGTCATTGCGAGGGTACAGCCCATAACAATCTCAACAAATCAGACCGAGATTGCTTCGCTTTCGAGTAGCAGGTAGGTCGCTCGCAATGACATACGGTATCGCAATGACGATAATGCCTTTACCACTGTGCCAAAATAGCCTATAATAGTGGCAACTGGGCAAGAGTCTCAGTCTTTTTAATACGTAAGATTTGCTGAGATTGTCATCCTTCCATGGAAGGACTACGCTCCGCGCAATGACAGTAGGTAATTATGACAAGTCGGCTTGACCGCATATTTCAACAGCGCCAGCAAAAGTTGGAACGGCTCCGTTCCCTCGGTATCAACCCTTACCCCAGCCGCTACCACCGAAGCCACACTACCCAGCAAGCGGTGGCACTCCTCAAACAGAAAGAGGAAGGCAAGACCAAGGAAGACGAGGTAACCATCGCCGGGCGCATTATGGCAATCAGGCGGATGGGCAAAGCCACCTTCGCTGATATCCGCGACGGCTCAGGCAAAATCCAGCTCCTTTTCCAGAATGTGGAACAGTTTGATGACAAGCTCCAGGAACTATTCAAGCTTCTGGACATCGGTGATTATATCGGCGTTGAGGGCAATCTGCTAAGAACCAAGACCGGCGAGCCGACCGTTAAGGTCGCCAATTTCACCCTATTAGCGAAATCCCTCCAGCCCCTCCCCGAAAAGTGGCATGGGCTGAGCGACGTTGAAATCAGGTATCGCCAGCGCTATCTGGACTTAATCAGTAATCCGCCCACCCAGGAAATCTTCCGGGTACGGAGCAAGGTCATCGCCGCGATAAGGCAGTTCATGGACCAGCGGGGGTTTATTGAGGTAGAGACACCAGTGCTGGGACCGGCGGCGGGTGGCGCTTTAGCTAAACCCTTCGTCACCCATTACCAGGCTCTGGACGAGGACTTTTACCTGCGCATTTCTCTGGAACTGCC
>CAZCEF010000127.1:0-3851 GCA_964497695.1 uncultured Dehalococcoidaceae bacterium
CCCTCCCACCGCTTCTCTTTCAGCCACTGCTTGCGCAGGGCATAGAAGTTCTCCCACTCAATGGAGCCGATGGGGATGCTGATACCCCCATCCACGACGATGAACTGCCCGGTAATCATCCGGGCGCGGTCGGAGGCAAGGAAGACCACAGCATCCGCCTGGTCCTCCGGGTAGAGCAGGTCGCGCAGGGGGGTTGCCTTGATGGTGCGCGCCGTGCTTTCCTCGGTCAGTCGTGATTTAACCACCTCAGTCATCGTTTGCCCCGGGCAGACGGCATTGACGTTGATTTTGAAGGGGCCGAGCTCAAAAGCGGCGTGCCGGGTAAAGCCGATGACGGCTGCCTTCGCCGCGCTGTAAGCGATTCCGCCCACCATCGTCATCCTCACCCCCGCCAGTGAGGCAATATTGACGATTTTACCCCCGCCTTGCTTCTTCATCACTTCCGCCACCGCCTTGGTACAAAGGAAGGTTCCCTTCAAACAGATATCCATCGTCCAGTCCCACTCCGAGACCGGCAAATCCTCCAGCAGATAGGCGTGGTCGCCACCGACGTTATTGACCAGAATATCAATTCCGCCCCACTGAGCGACGATTTTGTCCACCATCGCCTTGACTTCAGCTTCTTTGAGCACATTGGCAGTGAAAGCCAGCGCCTGTCGCCCCAGCTTTTTGATTTCGGCGGCGGTCTGCTCTGCGCCCTGCAAGTCGGTTGTGGCGATGTCAACTCCTTCCTTGGCTAATGCCAGACAGATGGCTTTGCCCAAGCCACGCCCGCCCCCGGTTACCAGCGCTTTCTTGCCCTCAAATCCAGAATAAAGTGAACGAGACACTTCAGCCTCCTTTTACTAAGTTGCTTCCCTATTTTACATTATTGTCTTTCATAACCCAAGCTCTTTCCCCTATAATATCAAATGTCCCCATCACGGTTGGGAGGTGCGCTATGGTCATCACGAAGAGTATCAGCCTGCAAAGTAAGGGCAACGGCGATATTATTGACATTACGCGTCAGGTAGAAAAGCAAATTGCTGAGTCGGGAGTAAGCCGTGGCATGGCTACGCTCTTTGTCACTGGCTCAACGGCGGGCATAACCACGATTGAATATGAGTCAGGGTTACTTTCGGATTTTAAAAATATGTGGGAGCGGGTTATCCCGAAAAATATTCCCTACGACCACGACCGCGCCTGGGGGGAAGCTAATGGCTTCTCGCACGTGAGGGCGTCACTGCTGGGGGCATCGCTGGTGATACCGATTAAAGACAAAAATTTGACTCTCGGCACCTGGCAGCAGATAGTTCTGGTGGATTTTGACCATCGCCCGAGGTCGAGGCAGGTGGTGGTGCAGGTGATGGGGGAGTAAGCTTAGTCACAACCCACCCCCTTGGTCTCCCTCCCTTGGGAGGGGGGAAGAAATTTTTAAGAGGGGGCTCTGCCCCCTCTTTGCCGGGATACTCCCCTTATCTAGACTTCTAAAAGAAGATTAACCACGGCGGCAATAAATAATTCCTTCGTGTTCTACCCCCGAAGACAACCCACTTGTGCCCTAAGATTTACTCGGCTCAGCCAAAGCAAAGGGAGGGTTTGAACCCCTCCCCTCATAGAGTGTGTTCTTTGAGATTAGGTATTACTTTGTCTCTTCAGGCTCAGCCTTGGTGGCAGAAGACGCCTGATTAAGCTTCTTCATCAGTCTTGATTTGCGGCGGGCGGCGTTATTGGGGTGGATAATCCCTTTCTCGGCAGCTTTGTCCAGAGCGCTAATGGCTGCTAAGACAGCTTCCCTAGCCTTGTCCACCTCACCAGAGAAGATTAGTTTCTCGGCACTGGTTATTCCGGTTTTCGCCTGAGTGCGCACCGCTTTATTGCGCACGCGCCGCCTTTCGCTCACTCTGACCTGCTTTATCGCTGATTTTGTATTTGGCAATCTTGACCCCCTTCAGACTATTTTCTGGTCTCTCTTTTCTTACTACCCGAGGGACTTCCTTTTCCCCTTTTCACGGCGGCGTCATCGCCCATGCGAGTGACACCTATGACACCTCTAATGGCTTCAATTTTCTTGAGCAGCCGACTCAACTGAGCCAGTCCTGCTGTTTCCAGCACCAGGGAGGTTGACGCCGTGTGGTCGCCGTGGCTTTCCAGATTGACGGAAGCGATATTAACGTTCTCCTCGGCGACTACCGTGGTAATATCGCGCATCAATCCCACCCGGTCCCACGCCTCAACCTGGATGTGGACGGGATACAGGGTTCCCGCCTGCCCCCACTGTACCGGGATGAGTCGGTCTTTCTCGTCCTCGTGAAGAACATTATAGCAGTCTTGGCGGTGAATTGTCACCCCGCGACTGCGGGTGATGTAGCCAATAATCTTTTCTCCCGGCACGGGATGACAGCAGCCTGCCAGATGGGTAACCAGGTCACCAATGCCGAGAACATGCACGCCAGGCGTGGGGGCGGGTTTGGGTGGGGCAGCTTCGGGAGCCGCTTTAGCTATCTCCTGACGAGCCGCTAACTTGAGAGTAACCTGGTGGGTGGAAATGCCGCCATAGCCTATCGCCGCCAGGAAATCGTCAGGGTTGCTGTAATTGAACATCGCTGCCAGCTCACCACGGTCAATCTCTATCCCTAGCTGCTTGAGCTCTTTATCCAGTAGTTGACGACCCCGCTCAATGTTTTCCGTCCGCTCCTGCCTCTTGAACCACTGGCGAATTCTTTCTTTTGCCTGCGATGTCCTGACATAGCCCAGATGAGGATTGAGCCAGTCGCGGCTTGGTCCCTTGGTCGCTTTGGTCGTCAGAATCTCAATGACATCGCCATTTTTAAGTGCGTAGTTCAGTGGCACCAGCTTGCCATTGACCTTAGCGCCGATGCACCGATGCCCCAGCTCGGAATGGATGCGGTAGGCAAAATCCAGAGGGGTGGCGCCTTTGGGCAGGTCCTTAATCTCGCCTTTGGGGGTAAAGACAAAGACTTGGTCAATGAAAATGTCTGTCTTGACCGATTCTAAGAACTCCTCCGTCCCGCTCAGCTCACGATGCCATTCAATCAGTTGACGTAACCAGCCAATTCTCTCCTCAAAACGAATATCGCTGGTCTGACCCTGCTTATAGCGCCAATGTGCAGCAACGCCATATTCGGCAATGTGGTGCATATCGCGGGTGCGGATCTGGACTTCAAGGGGAGTGGTGCCGAGGCACATTACGGCAGTATGAATTGACTGGTAGCCGTTTGGTTTGGGGTTAGCGATATGGTCGTCAAACTCGTCGGGGAGGGGATGCCACAGGTTATGGATGATGCCAACCGCCGTGTAGCAATCTGGCACCGTGCCGACCAGCACCCGCAGGGCAAGGAGGTCGTGAATATCATCAAAATGCTTGCCCAGCGCCGCGTACCGCTGCATTTTCTGGTGGATGCTGTAAATATGCTTGGGGCGACCCGATATATCGGCTCGGAGTCCAGCCTTATCAAATTCCTTCTTCAAAATGTCAATGACTTGGGTGATGAACTTTTCGCGCTGTAAACGCTTGGTCGCCACCATATTCGCAATCCAGCGGTATCTCTCCGGCTCAAGGTAGCGGAAAGCCAGGTCTTCTAGCTGCCACTTTAACTCCCAGATACCGAGACGGTGTGCCAGAGGGGAATAGATTTCTAATGTTTCCTGTGCAATAGTGCGTTGTTTCTCAACGGGCAGAGCATCCAGAGTGCGCATATTGTGCAGTCGGTCAGCAAGTTTAATAAAGACGACGCGGAGGTCTTCCGCCATCGCCACAAGCATCTTTCTCAGGTTCTCTGCCTGCACCTCGCCGGCAGCTACTCCAGCCGCCTGCCAGGAGACTTTACCTAGTTTAGTAGTACCATCAA
>CAZCEF010000128.1:0-3833 GCA_964497695.1 uncultured Dehalococcoidaceae bacterium
ACACTACGCCCTGAACGTAGCGCGTCTGCCCTTTCGCCACTTCGGCTCAGAGAAGATTACCACGATGATTTTAGCACTAACGAGAAAGACTGTAAACAGAGAATGGCTGTTACCAGGAGTCTGTCTTTTGCCTTCAAGTGTTTGTCAAGAAGAAGGGCAGTATACCCGCACCCTTTACTGACGTTGTGCACGGTTTAGGTGGTGGCAAAATTTATACTTAACAGTAGAGTTTGAGGCTTACGGCAATGGCTGGGTTAAAAATTCTGGGTCGTTGATGATAACCATGGCTTCTGTGAAAACGTTAAGGATGTTGTTGAGCTATTCGGTCATAAGGCAGTTTCCGCCTATGATGGCTATCAAGCAATTGAGTTGGTCTTACAAAACCCGCTGGATGTAGCTCTAATAGATGTCAAAACGCTCTCATAGATAAGGTAGAGAAGACCCGCGTCAAATAACCTCGGTTCAGTTTCCCCTGCTGTAACAAAAGCCTCCCCCTCCCGTTTTTGTTTGTAGAGCTTGAAAATGCGAGCTCAAATGCATGAGGAGCCCGGCACCCCACCCCGAACTTATGAATTCGGGATTTGTAAATTCTTATGGTATACGGCATACTAAAAATTGAGAGACTGAATTTATTCACCGGGGATTTACTTTTGCAACCACAACCGCAGGACTTAGAGGCTCCCTTAATTGAGCGAGCAATCAAGCGCAACCCGGCGGCATTCACCGACCTTTATGACCGGTATGTCGACCGTGTTTACCGTTATGTCTATTACCGGGTCACCAGTCAGTCGGACAGCGAAGATATAACTCAGGAAGTCTTCGTTCGCGCCTGGAAGAATATCCACAAATACCAGCAGAGAGGTAGACCTTTTGCCGCCTGGCTCTTTGCCATCGCCCGTAACCTGATTACTGACCATTATCGGAACCGGAAAAACCTTGTCCCGCTGGATGATGTTGCCAATTCTACTCAGGTTGATGGAGTTGACCTGCAAAAGGAAGCCGAAGACAGCTTTGACCGTACTCAAGTTAGAAGCGCTGTTGCCAAGCTCAAGGGCGACAGGCAAAGGGTTATTAGGCTAAGGTTTATTGATGGTTTCAGTTATGAGGAAATTGCCCAGATTTTGAAGAAAAGTGAGGGCGCCATTAGGGTAATCCAGTATCGCGCTCTCCAGGATTTGAGACGCATTCTAATGCGGGGTTAAAGAGATGAACAGGGAAGAGATTATTACCAGATGTATTGATGAGATTAAAGCCGGACGGAGCACAGTAGAAGAGTGTTTAGCCCGTTATCCTCAGCTGAGAGATGAGTTGTGTCCATTACTTGAGCTGGTATCTGCTCTTGAACCAGAAAAAGTAACGCCAACTGGGGAGTTCAAATCCCGTACCCGCCGAATGTTGCTTGAAGTGATACAATCGGGCGTCAGGGTGGAATCCAAGCGGAGGAGTGCTTTTGGCTGGTTGGGGGCACTGGCACCGGCACGTGCGGTCAGCATTGCCTTCATTGCCCTCATTATTCTGGTGATGTCGGGTGGGGGGGCGGCATACGCGGCGCAAAACAGCCTGCCCGGTGATATCCTGTATCCGCTGAAGACTGGTGTTGAAAATCTCCAGTTGGTCATTACCTTTGACCCGGAAGCGAAAGCTGATTTGCATCTCAAGTTGGCAGAGAAGCGCATCAATGAAGTAGTCATTCAGTCAAACCTGAGCCGTGAAGTTAACACCTCAGCGCTACCTTCGGTGGCGAAGGAAATTGACGAGGCTTTAGAGAAAATGGACAAGATGGCACCGGGAGAAGCCCGCACTTTCCTGGGCCGACTTTCCGACTCAACCCTGCATCAACAGCTTGCCCTTGACCAGCTCCTGACAGCCGTACCGCAAGAGGCTCAGCCAGTGCTGAAGGAAATGTTGGCCATAACCAAACGGGGTAATTTAATCGCCCAGGTGGCTTATAACAATAGTGCTTTTTTGAATGTGAAGCCTTCAGTGAAAGACAAGAGTCTGGAGGAAGGAAAATTCAAGCTGGATGGTATTTTATTGAGCATTGACGGTCAGGACTGGAATATTGGTGGGGTGGTAATTACCAATGTCGTCTCGCCGAAAGAAGTGCCACCCATCGGTAGCCGGGTGAAGATAGAAGGGCTGGCGAAGGGAAATGAGGTCTTCATCAGCGAAATTGAGTTTCAAGAGGGTGAGCCAGAGGAAAAAGTCAAAATTGAGGGTCGTTTCGGTGGCACGGCTGATGGTAGCACCTGGTACGTTGGCGGAATAGCGGTGGAAAAACCAGAAAATGTCACCCCCCCAGAAAAGGGTGAGAAAATAGAGCTGAAAGGCGAAACGCAGAGCGGTAGCCTCACCGTGACTCAGCTGGAAAAAGAAGAGGATAGGGAAGAGAAGATTGAGCTTGAGGGCATTCTGAAGAAGGTTGATAAGAGCCGCAGCCTTATTATTCTCAGTACGGCTGGAACGCAGGTCACGGTGAATGTCAGTGAAGCAACCATCAGGACTGAAGACGGGCAATCGCTGAAGCTCGCCGACCTGGAATCGCTTTCTGGAGAGGATGTCAAGGTTGAAAGCCTTTACAAGAAGGACGGCGTCCTCTATGCGAAGAAAGTCAAGGTTGAGGTGGAGCACAAGTCGGGCGAGGAAAAGAAACGAGAAACTGGCAGGGGCGATTAAAGCGGGCTACCTGATGCCAGTGTCAATATCAATATTGACTTTAATGGTCTGTCCTGGTTTGATTTCAATTTGTTTTGGCACTTCACCACTGTGGTCAATACCAATGCTGTTAATATCAACTAGGTAGGTGCCTGGCTTAAGCTGGACAGTGAAAAATCCTTCGTCGCTCTGTCCAATCTGCTTTATATCCACCTGCGCAATCAATTTGCTTCTGTCCCGGCTATAGACCAATATTTTCCGAGCGGCGAAGACTTCCGGGGAAACGGGTGGCTTATATCCTGGTTTCTCTACGGGTGTTATTGGTCCAATGTGGACATTGCCCTGGAGTGTGCCCATAGCCACCGGCGTGGTGGTACAGGCAGTCGCCGCCAGCGCCAGAGTTAACACCAGCCAAATCAGTCTGGTCACGCTCTTACTTTATGCCATCATCAGTACTTCTGTCCATAGGTATCCCCACGTAAATTGGGGGTGCCACCATCCAAAATTACGTAGATTTACGGATATTCCCTTGGGGCTCAAGCCGTTATCATTGTAATTGCAGAGCTTTTTGAAGGAGGGTTTTATGAAGGGGAGCCGATTAATTCTCATAATTGCCATAGCTTTATTGACTATGTCGGTAGCCTGTGCGCCAAAATCAGCGCCGGCGCCCACTCCAGCACCAGCCCCGTCACCGGCGCCAGCGCCAGGTCTGGTGGTCAACATTAAACTCGTGGCAAAGGACTTAGCCTTTGACCAGAAGACCATTTCGGTTCCGGCGAACGCCAAGGTCATTATTAATTTTGACAACCAGGATAGTGTCCCGCATAACTTTGCACTGTACGAGACGGCGGAGGCAAAGACTTCTATCTTCGTCGGGGAGATTATCACTGGACCGAAGACAATTGTCTACGAATTCACGGCGCCGGTAAAAGCCGGCACTTATTTCTTCCACTGCGATGTCCACCCGAATATGAAGGGCGACTTTATTGTCATCGGCTAGCTATTCAACCGGACTGGGGCGTGTCCTCAGAAATCGCCTAAATGCCTCCCAAGCCGCAAGTTGGTGGTATAATATTTATGTCAAAAATGCAGAGGGAGGTGAATTATGCCACCACATTGCGACACTTTGGACGGTCCGGTCGTGAAAGCGGCAATCAAGGCTCTGGAGTCGGGTAATG
>CAZCEF010000129.1:0-3793 GCA_964497695.1 uncultured Dehalococcoidaceae bacterium
AACTTGCGGCCGACCTCTTTCATCGTGCCAACGAGTTCAAAGCCGGCGGACTGAGCCAGGCGCAGGCTCGCCTCATTACCCTCGGTAATGCGGGCAATCACGGTGTGGAGACCGGCTTTTTCACCTGCCTCCAGCAGGGCAACGGACAATAGTCTGCCGACACCTTCGCCCCGGTATTCTTTCCTGACATACAGCGACGCTTCAGCGGTATCAGCGTAAGCACAGCGGTCCGACCAGCCACTTAAGGATGCCCAGCCAACAATAGTGCCATCCTGCTCAGCGACCAGAACCGGGTGTCTGGCGTCGTGGCTGGCAAACCATTGCTCCTGCTCCTGGAGGCTTTTGGGCTGGGTGTCAAAGGTAGCCGCCGTGTTCAGGATAGCTTCATTGTAAATCTCAGTTATAGCGGGGAGGTCAGTTTTGGTTGCCGGTCTGATGTTCAACATACTATTCGTAGGAATTTTAATCGGCAGAACCTTTATTGTCAATAACCGCCCAATTATGGGGGAAACTCAAAATACTATCAACAACGATTTTTGGGGGAAACGAATCGTAGCTAAAAAGGGCGATACAGGCACGATTTGTTTTTAGAGTTATGTAAAGGGAAGGGGACAAAGAGAAAGAGGGGCTAGCGCCCTTCAGGGTGAACTCCTCTTAAACGCCACGCTTCTGGTGCCGTTGTCATCCTTCAGCTCAAGGATGGCAATGCCGACAAATTAACTGGGAGATGGCTTCATGACGACGTCCGGATTAGCGAACGAGACGCCAATGAAAGTGGAGGAAGCGGGGCTGGCGATGACAGTGGTGCTTGAGGGTTTAAGGTTTAGAATTTAGAATTTGGGATTTGGGGGGTAAGGCTTGGAGGTATTTGATTAGGTCTTATATTTGGGTTTTTTCCTTTTATCTTTTACGAATAGCTGAGCTTGGAGAGACTTATGATTAGGGGGTTTGGTGAGACCCAATGCCTTTCGTTCCTTGAATGTCAATTGGACTTTATGAAGGCTAACTTCCTCTTCAAGTTCGGCTCTTTCCCTCTCAGCATTAGCTAGTCTCTCTAAGGCACGTTTGGTGTACTCCTCACTTATCTCTATACCTAAGAAATCATGACCCAAAAGCTTTGCCGCCACAAGAGTAGTCCCAGAGCCAGCGTAAGGGTCTATAACTCTCCCTTTGCGGTCGCCAAGAGTTGAGCAAATGCATCTCGATGGTAAAGCGAGAGGAAAAGGATCCGGAGCCCAGTTAACCTTGCTTTCGGGTCTTATCTCCCAAACGGAGGTAAGTTTGGCATGCTCCGAACCTAGTTCAGGACCAATTGGCTCGTTCTTCTCCTCTTCCCTAGGTTTATAGAGCCAGTAAATTCGCTCATCAACCTGCCAAAATCGCCATCCTCTAATATTTCCGGCAATCTTTCTATACCATATTATTTCTTGTCTAACCACCCATTTTGTTTTGCTGACCCATTGATATGGGTGGATAAGCCAGCCCCTATCCCAGCGGAGTTTATGATTGTAGAAAAATGAACCCCCTGGTCTAATAATACGGTATAATTCATCTAGGACTTCTATTTGTTCGGCTTGGTACTGCGCTTCGTTTTTTCTATCGCTGGCTTTGTCATAAAGAACATTATTTACTAGCCACCCTTTGTTGCGTTCTCCTTTGTTATATGGAGGTGAGGTGACCCCCACGTCAAAGGAGTCACTAGGCAAAGACTGAAGAACCTCCGAGGCATCGCCAATTTTAATGGTGTTAAAATTCATGTAAGTCTACCTCGTACTCTGCGAAGCAATTCATAGAGTTCTCTTGTTAAATATTTTTGATATCGCTCCAAATCTGAATTAACGAAAATAGGACGAAGGTCTGAGCAGTCTTTATAGTGCGTAAAACTGAACGTAGAACCACGTACGTATTCACCCGCCTTACGTACCCAATTTGGGAAGCGGTTTTCAACTTGCTTCCGAATCCTCTTAGCAATGCAACGATAAGGAAACTCTAAGATATAAACCAATCGTCCATCTACAAATCCAGAAGCAATGATATGAAAAGATTTTCCCTTTTGTTCGTATTTGTCTACTCGTTCGGGCGTAAGGTCAGAGAAATTTCCACCGCCGTTAAGTCGGTCTTTTGTACCCGACAGGATGTTAATCGGTTTAACATCACAATCTACATTTGTCTGGGGGTTAAAACCATTAAATCCTAGCTTCTTTTTCCTTGGCTCATATTTTGCTATCATAAGTGTGATACGTTCTCTAAGAGCGGAAGAGTTCACATCGTTGGCATAAGTATCTACTAGTTCTAAGAGAGCTTCTTGAATTTCGTCATGAGAGAATCGCCTAAGCACATCAGGCAAAGTTTCAGACTTCGTGAAATAGGCTGAAAGAACTTGCTCCAAAACCGCGCTCATTCTTAGCTCCTTTAGATTCAATATCTCTTGGCTTTCTATCTCCCCCCCAAATATCCCAGCGCTACCTTGACCTTTTCCTCCAGGGAGAGTTTGGGGTCGGCGGGTAGGGTGGCAACGGCTTTGGTGGCTTCGGCGGCGGAGTAGCCCAAGGAGGTCAGGGCGGAAAGCACGTCGGCATTCTCCTGAGCAAGCCCGGTGGCGGGCGCGGCAACCCATGCTGCGCCTACCTTCTCCTTTAGCTCCAGCACTACCCGACTCGCCAGCTTTTTGCCAATGCCCGGAATGGTGGTCAGCAGGTCGGTACTGCCGGTGGCAATCGCCATCGTCAGTTGCTCCACGCTCATCGCCGAAAGCATGGACAGCGCCAGCTTGGGCCCGATGCCGGAGACATCGAGCAGAGTCTGGAACAGCGCCAGCTCCTCCGGCGAGGCAAAGCCGTAAAGGGTCATATTGTCTTCCCGCACCTGCAGGTAGGTGTAAAGCTGCACTTCCTTGCCGATGGTGGCGAGGGCAGACAGGGTGGGGGTGGGCAGAAAGACCTGAAAACCAATCCCACCGACATTTATTACCGCCGAGCTATTGCTGAAAGACTCTACTCTCCCGCGCAAGCTGGATATCATTTAGCTCTCCTTTTGGCGGGCTAAAAGTTCATTAAGGTGCGTCTGGCGGATATGGCAAATCGCAACGGCTAAAGCATCGGCGGCATCGTGGGGCTGAGGCACTTCCGCCAAGCTGAGCTGGAGCCGGACCATCTCCTGCACCTGCTCCTTACGGCTCGCGCCGTAGCTGGCGACCATCTGCTTCACCTGGGCGGGGGTGTATTCACAGGTAGGGAGATTCTGCGTGGCGGCGGCAAGGAGGGCAACTGCCTGAGCACGACCAATCGCCAGTGCCGACCGGGCGTTCTCGGCAACAAAGGGCTGCTCCACCACCACCACCTCGGGCTGATAACGCTTGATAACCTGCAAAAGCTCCTGGTACAGAAAATGCAAACGCTCCCCGATGGGGGAGCGCTCCGGGCTAGTTAAGGCACCATCGGCGACCAGGGCAATTTCATCATCCCTGCTTTCAACCACACCATAGCCCATCGTTATTGTGCCCGGGTCAACACCTAAAACTCTCATCGTCCGATATTAACCTGAAGCCTGAAGCTGGTACTTCTCCAGCACGGTATCAGCAAAATCGGCATTACTGGCGACACTCTGCACATCATCCAGTTCCTCAAGCCGGTCCAGCAGCTTCAGGGTCTGCAGTGCCGTCTTTTCCTCAAGCTGGACCATCTGTTTCGGTTCCAGTGACACTTCAGCCCGCTCAATGGGAATCTGTTTGGCTTCCAGCGCGGCTCTCACCTTTTCCAGGTCATTTGGCTTGGTATAGATTTCAACAAAGCCG
>CAZCEF010000130.1:0-3778 GCA_964497695.1 uncultured Dehalococcoidaceae bacterium
AGACCACCATGCCGGCGCTATCCCCGACCAGAATTATCTCAATGCCGGCTTTTTCGCAGAGGGAAGCCGTCGGGTAATCGTAGGAAGTGAGAAAGGTAATCTTCTCCCCCTTCTTCTTCATGTCCTGGAAATCAAGTACGGTTTTCTTCATCTTCTACCTCCTTTTACTTTATTACCGGTACCCTCAGGTCGTTAACGCCTGCCTTGGATAGTTTCAACTTTGGATTGGTCTCGCTGACTAATTCTATGACGTTCTTCATAGAGCGAATCTTTTCCCTGCCCAGTTCCGCCAGTCCTTCTTCCGAAGTGCCCCAGGGCATATACATAACCATCCCTGGTCCTGGCTCCATCTTGAAGTAACAGGGAGAGGCGACTCGGGCAATTTCCGGAGTTTCGTAAATACGATTGTAACCGCCCATGGAACTCCATAGTTGGATATGTATATCAAATGGGATATTGGCGGCACTTCTGAGGGCGGCGAGCATCGGCAGTGTTAGGTCGGCGACGGGATTGCAGGTGCCGGCGCCCAATGATTCAATCAATCTAATTCCCGCTGGGTTAGCATGACCGGCGAATATGGAGACCTTAAAAAGCACCTCTTTAGGTATATTGCCATTCTGTTTCATAGCATTAAGCAGAGAAAGAACGCCTTCATCCCATACCAGAAACCCTCGGAAACCAGCTTCAAGACACCTCTGAACATCTTTAATATAATGGATGACCGAGTCCATGCCTCTCAATCTCAATCCAGAGATAAGCCCTTCCGGGGTACCGGCTTGGCGGGTAATATCCCAGGTGGGGCGGGGTCCGGGGGTAATAATCACTTCTACTTGGGCTTCGTGGGCGACTCGGGCAAACTGTCTTAGTTCTTCTCTGGTAAAGAGGGTAGCTCCTCTGATCATAGCGATGGCTCGGTGGAAGGGGACGCCCTGCTTTTGGGCTTCGTCAATAGTGGCTTCTAGGACTTTTACGGTTTCAATTCCAGAAATCTCAACTCGGTAGTTGGCACCATCCGGGAAAGTTTTGGGAGAGGTTGGCAGATTATAGAGGTCGCCTTTTGGCATTCCCAACCTCTCCAATGACATTATCATCTCTTTTTCCATCTCCTCTCCTTTCGGGGCAGCTATTTTTGTTTGACCGCCTGAATTATAAAACCAGACCCTACCAGTGTCAATAGAATTTAAGGGGGAATTAGGCACATTTAGAAAATAAAAAAGAGGACTAAACCGAAGAAAGAAAAGGCTTAAAATTATTCTTTTGTTTTAGGCTTCGTCCCGGCGACCTCAAAGGGCCAGCCGCCGATGCTACCATCCAGGAATTTAACGTCCTTGAAGCCGGCGCCTTCCAGTATGCGCTGTGCCTGATAAGCGCGGATGCTGGACTGGCAGAGGGTAACAATTTCGGTCTCCTGAGGTAGTTCCTCTAGTCGCGCTCTCAGCTCACGGATGGGCACGAACTTGGTCTGCGGCGCCTCAATCCGCCGAGCATTCCACTCTGCAGGTGTGCGTACATCAAGCAGGATAAATTCGTCCCCGCGGTCAATTTTCTCCTTGACTGCCATCGGGGAGAGCCCCTTAGCCACTCCGCTCCGCTTGTTGCGGATGACATTGGCGGCGGCGTGGAGGGGGTCCATGGCGCTGTTGTAGGGTGGGGCATAAGCCAGGTCTAGGTTGGCAAGGTCGTCAGCCGTGGCACCGAAACTGAGAGCAGTCGCCAGCACGTCAATCCGCTTGGCGCTGTCGCCTGATCCCACCACCTGTCCGCCCAGCAGCCGGCCGGTCGTCTGGTCAGCGATTAGTTTGACCGTAATCTCTTTGCTGTTCGGGTAGTAGGTGGCATGCTCGTAGCTGGGCACCAATGCGGTAACAATATCGTAGCCAGCTTGCTTTGCCTGGGCTTCAGTGAGACCAACTCTTGCCACGTTCAAGTCAAATACTTTGGCAATAAAGGTGCCAGTCACCCCGGGGAAGGTCTCCTGCCCACCGGTGACGTTTGCGCCAATCACCCGACCGTGCTTGTTTGCGGTAGAACCTAGCGGTGCCAGAACCTTCTGTCCGGTGATGCGGTTGACGTTCTCCACGCAGTCGCCTCCAGCGAAGATGTCGGGGTCGCTGGTCTGGAGGTATTCGTTGACGTCCACGCCGCCCAGCGTCCCGATTTTCAGCCGGGCATCCTGCGCCAGCTTGATGTTTGGCTTCACCCCCAGCGAGAGCAGCACCAGTCTGCCTTCCAGTTGCGTGTCCTTGGTGATAATCTTGCTCACCCAGCGGTTACCATCGCCCTCAAAGCCACTGACAGGCTTTCCCAGTATCAGATTGACACCCTTGGCTCTTAAGTGCTTTTCAACTGGTGCAGCGACTTCAAAATCAAGTATCGCTGGCAGTACCCAGTCCAGCGCTTCAATCATCGTTACCTCAAGCCCTTGGGCGATAAAGGCTTCCGCCATTTCCAGCCCGATAAGTCCGGCGCCAACAATAACCGCCTGCTTGATTTCACGGGGAGCAATCAGGCTGCGGAGAGCTAAGGCGTCCTTGAGATTGGTCAGCGTGAAAATGCCGCCGAGGTCTCTGCCTTCAAGTTTGGGGATGGCGGGGACACTGCCCGTTGCCAGGACGAGTTTATCGTAGCTGATGGTTGTGGTCTGATTTGTCCCGAGGTTCAGGAGTTCCACCTGATGGGCTTTGCGCTTGATGGCAACGGCACGGGTGTTGGTGAGCACATCAATATTCATAACGTCTTTGAAGAAATCGGGACGGCGCGCCACCAGACTGCTCTGGTTCTCAATGATGCCGCCGATGTAATAGGGTAAGCCGCAGGTGGCGGTGGATAAGTTTTCTTCTTCCTCAATAATGGTTATTCTGGCTTTCTCGTCCAGTCGGCGGGCTCTGGCGGCGGCTTTGGGACCGCAGGCTGTGCCACCAATTACAACTATTCTATTCTGCTTTTCCAAAAAAATACCTCTCAGTTTGCCGTGGCTACTTGTCGGCAAGATGGTTAAGTTCAATCATAGCTGGTATCTTCTAACCGTCAATCTACATTACCAAATAGCTTCTTCAATTTATTCATTAGTCTGATAACTCGTTCGTCATTGTTGCTTGTAACTTTGTATTTGTCTGGGAATTTAGCTACATAGTCCAAAAGATGCCAACCAATTTTTTCCGCACAATAACCCAGTGCCTCACCCATCTTTTGAGTACGAGTTAGGAGATGCATGTGCACATGTGATACTGCAAACAATTGTGCTTTATTCCAAAGGTAAGTATGGCGATGGATATAAGGTGTTTCATTTAGATAGGCACAATGGATGAGTTCTATAGGGTCTTCTGGAAACATCTCCGTCCAACATTTTCTGAGATGCTCATTGATAAGTTTTATATTGGTGCCTAGTGATTCTTGCTCTTGTTGCCCCAATTTATCGAAATCAGTATGTGGATTTTTGTCTGAAGGATGAGCCTCCCTAGATAAGTCTTTTCCCCTGCACCACAGTGGCTTAGTACCCATCCACCATCTAATTCCACAAGCTTCTTTTGGTATCCCTCTCCACAACCTTTTATTATCTTGCAGCATTCACATTTTTCCATTTTCATCGCTCACAATATTACATCCCCGCAAAAAAGGGGGCAACCATCATTGAACTAAACCGCAAGCCGTCTCCGATTGCGACACATCACGCTGGCGAGCTTGATTGCCTGGATTAAGCTCGTCGGGTCGGCGGTGCCCTTCCCGGCTTTGCCGAAGACCGTCCCGTGGTCCACCGATGTGCGGATGATGGGCAAGC
>CAZCEF010000131.1:0-3764 GCA_964497695.1 uncultured Dehalococcoidaceae bacterium
TCGCGCTTCTTCGTCTCGCTGGAGGATGATATTATGCGTCGCTTCGGTGGCGAGCGTATTAAGGGGTTCATGGACTGGGTGGGCATGGATGACAACACTCCTATTGAGAACGCCCTGGTGACCAAGACCATTACCGATGTCCAGAAGCGAGTTGAGGGTTACCACTTTGATATGCGCAAGCACTTGGTGGAGTATGATGACGTGGTGAACAAGCACCGTGAGCTTATCTATGATGAGCGACGGAAGATTTTGAGCGGTGCCGACCTGAAAACAAACATCCTGGCGATGGTCAGAGAGGAGATTAAGAAGACGGTCGGTGCTCACTTCATCGGGTATGAGCCGGATATTACTGGTTTGATGATGGATATTAATGGTATCTTCCCATTGCCGCGGGAAATCAATGCTGATACTCTCGCCAAGATGAAGCCAAATCAGATTGAAAATAAGCTGATTGAGGTTGCCGAAGCGCTGTATGAGGCTCGGGAGAAGGAGCTCGGCGCCGAGAACATGAGAATCCTGGAGCGACTGGTGATGCTCCGTATCATGGACAACCTGTGGATTGAGCACCTGACGATGATGGAGCATATGCGACTTGAGGCGGGGTGGCAAACATTGAAGCAGGTGCGCGCCGTTGATGCCTATAAGAACGAAGGCTACAAGCAGTTCCAGTTGCTGTTGTCCACCATCCAGCACGACGTCGCTCACGCCATCTATCACGTCGGCATTGTGAAGAAGGAAGCCCCACCCCCCGCTCCATCGCCCATGGCTAAAGCGGCAATACCGCGGTCGGGCACCAGACAGCCAATCAAGGCAAGCCGGAAGGTCGGTCGCAATGAGCCCTGCCCCTGCGGCAGCGGTAAGAAATATAAGCATTGTTGTGGCAGGTGAGATATGATGACCAAAAATGAACTGGAGCAGGCATTGAAGGGAGTCAATGACGAGTTAAACCGTTTGGCAAACGCGGATAAGCCGCTGACGAAGGACGAGCAGAGCTGGCGGGGGAAGCTTCAGGTGCGCAAGGCGATGCTATCTGAGATAAAACGCGCCCAGGAGAAGAACAATAAAAGCTCGGAGCTTTACCATACCACGCTTTATGAGATGCTGATTTCTTGGGGCGAAAGGCGCCCATTGCTGCTGTTCTTTGTCTCCAATATACTGAGGGTGAGATTCGGGTCAGGCGCCTTCCGCATGTAGGAGGTGATGGTGATGGAGGCAATTTTAGGCGTTACCACCTGTGATAAGTGCGGTAAGAAGATGAAAAAGGGTCAGGCGGTGATAATTGTGGCGGAAGGGGCGATTACCAAGTCCGGCGATGAGGAACTCCACTGGCAGAACAACGGCGTCCGTTACGCCTGCCACCTGGACTGCTGGGATGGAGTGGAGGAGATAGAGTAATTTGGAGGTGACTCCCTATGGGAAGCCATATTTTCCTCACCAGCCAAGAACATTTCAAGACCAGCCTCGAACAGGGTGTTTACGGCGGCGTATCTCAGCCACTTGAGCGCATTAACTCGGAGATAATAGCCAGTTTTCAAGCCATTAAACCGGGCGATTTTATATTTTTCTACGTTAGAAATGTTGGCGTCTATGGTTTGTGGAGGGCTACATGTTTGCCATTCTTTGACCAGACCAAGATCTGGCATGAGAAAGACCAAGACTATCCTTATAGAGTTTGTTTTGAACCATCAATTAGACGCTTCCCGCGGCCTATAGCTCTAAGCGATATTCTGGATTTGCAGGATAAGGGCAAGATTTGGACTTTTGATTTGGGTGCAATGCGGCTGAAAAACCACAATCCGATTACTGCCGATGAGAACAAAGAGCTACTACGGCTCTTGCTCAGAAACAATCCCATATTTCAATCAGTGCAAAAAATACCAAAGCCCTATGTCCCGAAAGGCGCTAGTCTACCGATAAGCCTGGCAACTGACAGGAGTGGTCGTATAAAATATGAGGGCTATTTGAATGCCTGGTTCATGAAAAGCTTCGTCAGTGGTAAATTGAAGGAGACCATTGGCGAATACGCAGATTTCTTAAACTACGTGCCCACCTCTTTTAACAAAGTCATGGACATCTTCTTAACTCACGTTACTCCCGTTGATGGCGTTGATATTCTTCATAACTTCACCTGCATAGAATTAAAGACTGGGATTTGTACGGAAGAAGACTTGAATCAGATTGTCAAATATGAGAATTGGCTTACCAGGAAATTGGCGGGGGGCGATAATGAGATGGTTCAAAGTATATTAGTTGCATTTGACTTTCAAGATAAAGTACTGGAATACGTAAAAAGAAGAAGGCTCATAGAAGAGAAAACGGTCAGGCTGCTTCAATACAAAGTAACTCCGAAGCAAAATGATATTCTCTTGAGCGAGGTCCAGTCTTAAGTAAGACAGGTGTTTCTTAGAAATGATAATCAAAAAACGTGACTTTCATATTTCAGATGATTCTATACATAAGATAGCTGCAACTATTCTTTTGAGCAGTTATGACACGGAATTCATATTAACTCAGGGTAGCTACGCTTATTGGGCTAAGGGTGGGCGTGATGACGGGCACCTGTACTATAGGAAAAAGCCAGACAGAGATTGGGTCTTGATTGCCAATTGGTGTTTTTATGGCGCGTATATGGTCATTCGGTACAGAAAACCAATTTGGCTTAGACCAATGTACCAAAGCCTGTTTGCTAAGATGCATTTCGTCTCCGTACTCTTTGACGATTATGCTATTGAGTTGGTGGGTTCCGATGGAGAAATCTTACGCAGCAGACGACTCCGCCTTAGTCCCCCATCGGCTTTGCGCGAAGTACTGTCGGAGAAATTTGGGTATTCAGAAGAAAAAGCTGAAGACCTTTTGGTAGATTTGGGTCTAGATTAGTATGAAAAACGCTGAAATTGCCAAGGTATTCCAGGATATCGCCGACCTTCTGGAGCTGAAGAAAGAGAATGTCTTCAAAATAAGAGCCTACCAGAAGGCGGCGCGCTCCATTGAGCAATCGGCAGTGGAGGTGGAGAGGCTGGCAAAGGAGGAAAGACTGAGGGAGGTGCCGGGGGTGGGCGAAGCCATCGCCAAGAAGATTACCGAACTGGTCACCACCGGCAAGCTCGGCTACTACGAAAAGCTCAAATCAGAATTCCCAGAAGGCATCAGCAACCTGCTGGATATACCCGGCATCGGTCCCAAGACGGCGATGCTCCTCACCACCGAGCTTAGCATCAAGACCATTGATGAGCTTGAAGAAGCCGTCCGCAGTGGCAAGGTGGCTTCCCTCCCTCGTATGGGCGAAAAGACCGCCGAAAATATCCTCCGCCATATTGAAACGCTGAGAAGAAAGAAAAGGGAACAGCGCATCCCCATCGGTCAGGCACTGCCCCTCGTTGATGAGATTATCGCTCAGCTCAAGGACGTTCCCGGACTGAAAAACCTGGTCGCTGCTGGCAGTCTGCGCCGCTTCAAGGAGACCATCGGCGATATTGACCTCATGGGCACCGCCGATAACGCCGAAGAAGTCATCCGAGCTTTCACCAGTCTCCCCCAGGTCAAGGAAGTGGTCGCCAGCGGCACGACCAAAGCCAGCGTCATCGTCGCCGGCGAAATTCAGGTGGACTTAAGAATCGTTGCCCACGATGCCTTCGGCTCACTACTGCAATATTTCACCGGTAGCAAACAGCACAATATCAATCTCCGGGAGCGGGCGCGGCGGCAGGGGCTTAGCCTGTCCGAGTACGGCATCACCAATATCAAGACTGGCGAGCTGGAAAAGT
>CAZCEF010000132.1:0-3763 GCA_964497695.1 uncultured Dehalococcoidaceae bacterium
GAATAGTCACGCACGATTTCCACTATGTCCCGGTTGACCTCAACCGCGGTGATTTTTGCTACTCCTCCCATCAGCGCTAGCAGTATGTCCCGCCCACCGCCCGGCCCGATAGTAAGAGCATTATTTCTTTCTGCTGACGAGAGGAAGAAGAATGGGAAGTAACCAGTAAAGGTCTCTTGAAGGCGCTTAATTTCGTCACCGGGGGGATTGAGGTTGCCGTTGAACTGGTACATTGGCGTTCCAGCAGTACCATCAATATAGAGTCTCATCATCTCAGGACGTTGCTTGAATTCAACCAAATCAGTGCGACCAAAAGCACTCCATCGGGACTCAATTATGTCCGCTTGGTAGGAAGGTTCATTCAGGGCGAGGCTCATTTCTTTATCAGGATTAATGCCAGCGATTGGAATTTCTGGTAGGTAGGCACTGAATAAATTTACCCCGAGCAACGAGATGGTAATCAGAAAACTAACGATGGCAGTTATCATTCCCCGCGGGTCTTGCTTCGCCGGTTTTAGTGCGAAAAGTAGCGCTGCCACAGCAACAATGGCACCCAGGACGAAAACGGTGTTGATACCCCCGAGGCTATCCAGAAAAAGAATGATACCGAGAGAACCCAGTGCGGCACCAAGCAGGTCAGCGCCGTAAATGCGGGCGCTGAATGCCGGAAAGGCGCGGAACGCCCGAGCCAAGAGTATCCCGGTAAAGAAAAAAGGGACAAAAAGAAGAATACAGTAAGCAACGAGGTTGCCTTTTAAGAACCCGATATAGTTAATCCCAATCATAAGGATGACGGAAAGGACAATTGACAGTGCGATGAGACTGGCATACCAGGCAAGTGCACCAAACTGAGCAAGCCCGGCAGAAACATCGCGGCGGAACAGGTGAACGAAAATGCCCCCTGCCCCTAGTCCAAGTAATGCTAGAGAGACGACGATGAAAACGTAATGGTAATGGAGCATGACTGAAAGAAGTCGTGTCAGGACAACTTCAAAAGCCAGCAGGCTAAATGAGACAAGAAAGATACCTGCCAGTAAGACCCAGTGGGCTTTCCTATCCGTCTGACCTTCTTCCCACACCCTCACTGTTCCCTTTCCTTGCAAGCCGTGGAGCGTGCCTTTTAATTAGGTCTATACGTCCCTGACTGGTGTCGGACTGGGGCTTTATCTAATCGCTTCGTGGAATTTCTTCAGTTTAGCCTGGAACTCAGGCTTCGCCCAGACCTCAGGGTTGACCAATGTCATTGGCTTTTCTCCCTGAATCATTTGAATAATCTGTTGGGTAATGTCTTCCCACATGATGATGTAGAACTCATCAGTTAAGGCTATAGAATGGGGTGTGAGAATAACATTTTCCAGCTTGAACAGGGGGTTATTTGCCAGTGGTGGCTCCTGCTCAAAGACGTCAATGCCCGCGCCCTGAATCCAGCCTTCCCGCAGGGCTCTAACGAGGGCAGTTTCATCAACGACTGGACCGCGGGAGGTATTTATCAGGAAGGCAGACTTCTTCATCTTCTTCAGTTCTTTTTCGCCAATCAAATGACGCGTTTTCTCATTTAGCGGACAGCTAATGTTCAGAAAATCGGACTCCTTAAGTACTGTATCCATGTCCACCAGCTTCACGTTAACATCGGCAACTACCTCTGGTTTAATGTAGGGGTCATAGGCGATATGTTTCATACCGAAAGGTCTGATAAGCCGGAATATCTCATGTCCAATATTACCCACCCCGATTGACCCTAGCGTCTTTCCGGTCAATCCCACGCCGGGATAATGTTTCCTCCCCGCTTCCCAATTTGCGCTGCGGGTTAATTTATCTTTGATAAGCAGTCTGGTCGCCAAAGCGAGAATATGGGCTAGGATCCCAGTAGCCACCGGACGGCGGACGGCGTTTGGAATGATGAATAGTGCCACACCGGTATCGGTGCAGGCAGGAACATCAACCATATCATAACCCACGCCGCCGCGGTGAAGTGAAAGGAGCTGACGGCTTTCGGTGAGGGTACGGCGTGTCCACTTGGGGGCAAAAGTAATCACCATATCGCAGTCATTAGCTTGCTGTAGACTCACCTCAGTCAAATATTCGGGGAACATGTGCCATTCCAGATTAGGCACCGTGTTCAGTAGCGTGGGTCCCGGGCCGGGACTGATTGATTTTCCCTCTTTGTCAAAGAGGTCGCGGGTAATGCCAATTCTGACCTTCCGTCCCATATATTGTCTCCCTCTGATATTTTTCGTTCATTATACCGTAAGATATACGTGCCGTAAATGGGAGACGGATATCAAGGTGGAATGATAGTAACATATAGTGAGTTCAGTGGAATCTAAGAAAGGAAGGCGCTTGCTTGTGGGAGCGAAGGCGCTTATAAAAAAATTGGCTGATTTCGGATTGTTCAGGCTAAACGGAATCACCCAGGTTAAAGGATAAATCTTCAAGATTCCGGCAAGCCCTTGAGCAGAACTTGTCGCTACCTCGTCCCGTGAGCCTGACTTTGCGCTACACTCGACTTAACTGTTGCCGGGGGCGAGGTCTTTATGTCCGCCGTATTTTGGTACTTACTCCGTAGCCAGTGCCTGGATGAGCCGCTCTGCGCCACAAACTGACAGCTATCTGGGCACTTTTTTGACCCATAAAGTAAACCAGCGCCGCAAATCCGAGGAAAGGAATAGCTACGAAGTAAACCAAGCCCAGCAGAGGTCCAGTGATAGCCGGAAGAGGCAAGTTTCTCTCACGACCGGTTTCAAATTCGGCTAAGAGTCTTTGAATCTCCATTTCCATCACCTCCTCTCAATAACTCGCCTTGTCAGTTACATTATACAATTTAGGGCGTTTTTTTGCAAAAAATAGGGTATTTGTCCCTGTCAAAACAGGGTATTTTATGTCTCCAACAGTTGACATTTAAGCTTTAGAATACAACCGACTTTAATTATGAATCCGGAAATAATACTGGTTGTTTCTCCGGTTATTAGCCCTATCTTCGTTTTGCTTACTGCCCAGTTCTGGAAGGAAAGACACCCTATAAGCCGAAACGGTCTATGAAGTTGACTATGAAGAAATTGTTACTGCTTTTACTCATTGGGGTAACCGTAGCCGGCATCACACTGGTGATTAAATCCGTTAGCACTTACGCTATTGACGAGAAAAACTGTCTCTCCTGTCATGGTAACCCGAATTTGAGTAAGTCCGGTCCAAGTGGTAACAAGATTTCCCTCTTTGTCAGTGAAAAAGCGGTGAACATGGGTGCCCATAGATATATAGACTGTACCACCTGCCACACTTTAGAGCCTCACAAAATTGCCACACCGCTGTCCAAACTTTCCTTGGCGGAAAAGTGCGGTAGCTGTCACCATTATGAATGTAAATTGCACTTGAAAAGTATCCACGGGCAGCAACTGGTTCAGGGCAATCCAGATGTAGCCACCTGTGTTAACTGCCACAGCCCGTGGGATAACCCCCACAGCGTAATCCGCGTCCTAGAATACAATGCTCCCGCTTATAAGAAAAATATTGGGCAGACCTGCGCTAAATGCCATGGTAATGAGGAATTGATGGCAAACTACGGTATCGTGGAGAAGGTGTATGAATCGTATATGCGCACCTTTCACGGCAAAGCGATGCAGTTGGGCACCTACGAAATCAGCCAGCTAGACAAGGCAACCTGCACCAATTGTCACGGTGTCCATGATATCAAAAGCGTAACTGACCCCACCTCCCCGGTGGCGGGTCTGGACAACTTGGCTGAGACCTGTGAACAGTGCCATCC